>JALONZ010000004.1 GCA_025454675.1 Anaerolineae bacterium
GTTATGGCAAGTAACCAAATGTAATTTCACTCGCGCCAATTTGCGACAGTTCAATGCGCCGTGATGCACCTGTGCGCTCGGTTATGAAATTATTCATGCTATTGATGAGCAAGTCTGGTAATTCCGTGTTGATAATGCTGATAAAATTGGCTGGTGCGGGTTGCCCATTGACGGTCATCGCACCAAATACAACCCGATTTGTCCCATTTTGGCTAGATAAGGTGATGGGGACAATTCCGACCGTACCATCATCCAAAATAATCACCATATCAATCCGTGTATTCGCAATAAAATCGGGCAAGACCGAATTAATTTGATGGGTGGGTTGCAAAATTGTCATGATTTCATCGCGCAATTCATTTTCGGTCATGACGATATTGGTCGTCTCGCGGATGGTGATGGTGGTTGTTGCGATTGAACCAATGAGGACATCGGGGTGGGTGGTTGGTGTTTGGAATATCAGCGAGAATGTCCGATTTCCTTGTGTGCCAGCGCGTGCCAAAATATTCACCGGTACATAAGCGGTATAAGTCCCCTGATAGTAGGGTGAAGCTGTAAATGTGACCGAATTATTGGGTAACGTATAATCCACACCATATTGTGATGTTCCAGCGGCGAGTATCATGCTGGCGGTGATATTGGGGGGGGTGGTGATATTGGATGTGTTGTTGGCGATGGTCATCGTCACGGGTACTTGCATGATATTGGTGATGCCCGCGCTCCCAAATTCGGCAGTGGTAAGTGTGGATGAGGCAAAATTAATCACGCCTGTCACTTGGACGTTGGTGTTGGTGATGGTGGCGGTGTGCTGGCTGGGCGAATTGACAGTAATCGGCGGGTTGGGTGTTGCAAATGTAATGACGATGGTCTCTGATGTATCCCCACGCGCGATATCATCATTGAGGATGGTGATGGGAATCGTTGCCGCGGCGGTATAATTGGTATTTGGCGACCATCCCCCACTGCGCGTAAATGTGACGCTATTCGGCGCGGTATAATCGCTATTACGTGTGGCTGTCCCGCCATAATTCAGGTTAATGGTGAATGGGCTGGGCAGGTTAGCCGTGCCACTGCCAACACTCAGGTTAATGTTCACATTGACCACTTGCCCTTCGGAAGGATTACTGTTGCCACTGGCGAAGGAAATTTGGGCAGATACAGGCAAACTGTTGCCGATATTCAGGCGTGAGCGCGTGAGACCTGTCCCTACAGTAGTGCCATTAGTACGGATATTGTCCGTAACAGGTGTCCCGTATATTTGTAGGCGATTGAGAATCGCATCTACTGAATCATTAGGATAGGCTTGGCGCATGATTGCCCATGCGCCCGCCACAAATGGCGTTGCCATAGATGTTCCGCCCCAAGTGCCATAATTACTATCAACGGCAGACCAATTGACTGGCACAGCTGAGGTGATGTTTACACCGGGTGCGAATAATGCTACTTTGCTACTCACATTGGAAAATGTAGCGACCACATCACTATCATTGGTTGCCGCGACTGCAACGACATTAGATAAACAAGCGGGTGCGCCCATACTGCCAACAAAACCATTATTCCCCGTGGCGGCGACCACGGCAATGCGGTTACTTTTTAGATTGCTAATCACATTCAGATAGGCGCTTGAGGCAAACCCATCACAAATGCCATCATAACTCCCCCCACCTAAACTCATATTGACCGCGGCGACATTATAACCCGCAGGCAAACTGAGGACATATTCAAGCCCACGGAGTTGGTCACTGTCGTAACTTTTGGTACAAGGGGTAAGGGCTGGGTTGTTATTGCATTGATTGGTGCTTGTGAATATCGAAAAAACATTCACACCGATGAGCATGGCATCAGGTGCGACACCCGTGCTATAACCAGATGGCGAACCAACCACAGGCGCACCCGCCGCAATTCCTGCCACATGTGTCCCATGGTCACACCCATAAGCACAGGCGGGTGGCAATTTGGGCATTGCCGCACCAAAGCCGATTTGTTCATCTAAACCGTTGGGGCAGGCAGTCACAGCCGATTGCGGTGAATAGGTTGAGCTAAAACAGGCTTCTGCCAGTCGTTTGCTAGATAGGGCGGGGTGGGTAAAATCCACGCCAGTATCGAGAATGGCAACACTATAACCACTGCCTGTGGCATTGATGTTCCACGCCGCAGGTGCATTCACAACGGTATTGGCACTACTGGTTGAAATGGTAGCGAGTTGGTCTTCGCGGATTTCGGTCACAGACGGGTCTAGGCGTAATGCCAATAACCCTGCCATATCCACTTCCAGAGCCACAAATGGAATGGTTCGGAAGCGTTTGATGTCGTTGAGTGATAGATTCATCCTGCGGAGATTATCTAATAAGACGGCTTGCCGATTGGCGATATTAAATCGTTGCCATATGACCCCGTTGGTTGTTAATTCACCTTCGGGACGGAAAGAGGCATTAAAACCCACAATGACCCGAAATGTTTGGGGTGAGGTGGGTGTTTGGGCTTGGGCAGGCGCAGAGATGAGCGATAAACTGATGAATAAAAATGCAATTGCGCCCAAAAGATACTTTTTGTAATGATTTGTCATAGCAAAATTCCTACATTGTGTAAGGACGATATACGCCTATTATACGGCTAAACAATCTATTCCAAATATAAAAACTTCTAAAAGTTGGTTTGTTGATATACCGTTTTTGTGCCAAACAGGTTATGCTTTTAGCGACTATCTTAAAAATAAATTTTTTGGAGTGGCTATGGATATTTTAGAAACGCATATCGAGCGCGATTCAGAACAATTTTTACGCAACCGAGACCATCATCGCGCCCTCTCGAATGAACTACATCGGCGTTTGGCGTGGGTATATGAGGGGGGTGGCGAAAAATATCAACAACGGCATCGTGAACAAGGCAAAATGTTCGTGCGTGACCGTATTAATGCCTTATTAGACCCGAATACCGCATTTTTAGAGATTGCACCCTTCGCCGCGTGGGAAATGTATGATGGTGAAGCCCCCTGTGCGGGGATTGTGGCGGGGATTGGTCGTGTGAGCGGGGTGGAGTGTTTGATTGTCGCCAATGATGCCACCGTTAAAGGGGGTAGTTATTATCCGATGACGGTGAAAAAGCATTTACGGGCGCAACAAATTGCGCTAGAAAATAATTTACCCTGTATTTATTTGGTGGATAGTGGTGGCGCATTTTTGCCGATGCAGGATGAGGTGTTCCCTGATGTGGATGATTTTGGGCGCATTTTTTATAACCAAGCACGGATGAGCGCCAAAAAAATCCCACAAATTGCCTGTGTGATGGGCAGTTGTACGGCGGGCGGGGCATATGTGCCTGCGATGTCGGATGAAACGGTCATCGTCAAAGGGACTGGCACAATTTTCTTGGGAGGTCCGCCATTGGTCAAAGCCGCCACTGGTGAAGATGTCACCGCCGAAGAATTGGGCGGGGCATATGTGCATACGCATCAATCGGGTGTCCAGAAGACCCATTGTATCCCGCCGAAGATTTATATGGCATTTTGCCGACCTCATTCCGCGAAAGTTATGATGTGCGCGAAGTGATTGCCCGTTTGGTGGATGGGAGCAAATTCCGCGAGTTCAAAGCTAATTATGGCACAACACTGGTAACAGGCTTTGCGCGGATTGATGGCTATCCTGTGGGGATTATTGGCAATAATGGCGTGTTATTCAGCGAATCGGCACTGAAAGGGGCGCATTTTGTGGAATTATGCACCTCGCGCAAAATTCCGTTGTTATTTTTGCAAAATATCACAGGGTTTATGGTCGGCAAGGCGTATGAATCGGGTGGGATTGCCAAAGATGGCGCAAAAATGGTTCATGCCGTTGCCAATGCCGATGTGCCAAAATTGACCGTTGTCATCGGTGGCAGTTTTGGCGCGGGCAATTATGGCATGTGCGGGCGGGCGTATTCACCGCGCTTTTTGTGGATGTTGCCGAATGCGCGGATTAGTGTGATGGGTGGGGAACAAGCCGCTAATGTGCTACTCACCATCAAACGTGACCAATTGGCGCGGGCTGGCGCACCGGATATGACGGCAGATGAGCAAGCAAATTTCAAACAACCCATTTTAGATAAATATGAGCGTGAAGGCGAACCGTATTATTCATCTGCACGGTTGTGGGATGACGGGGTGATAGACCCGCTTCATCTGCGCCGTGTGTTGGGATTGGCATTGAGCGCGTGCCTCAATCAACCGATTTCAGATACGGAATATGGTGTGTTTCGGATGTGATGTAATGCACATTACGAACAGTATGATATAATGAATCAGTGATGTCATTCAAAAGGTAGAAAAAATTATGGCGCATATATTTTTATCTTATTCAGAAGAAGATGCACCCCTTGCACAATCGGCACAGAAAGCCATTGAAGCGGCGGGTTTTGATGTGTGGATAGACCCCGCCAAAGCGCGTTATATGGATGTGATATGGCATCATGGCATTGATAATGCGATTGGCGGGTCGTTTGCGATGGTCGTCATTCTCACCCCGCAATCATTACAATCGGCTTTGGTGACGTATGAATGGTCATTCGCGCTGGGTATCGGTGTGACGGTCATCCCTGTTTTATTCAAAGAGGCACAAATTCCGCGCCGTTTGTTGGTGCTAAAATGTTTAGATTTTAGCGCGACTCCGAGTTGGGATGATTTAACCGACTTGCTCAAAGAGGCACAAGATGCCTATAACCCGGATAGCATCCGCATTTCACAAGAAATGATGACCATTATTGATGTGGAAGAGGCAAAAGAACATCGACTGGTGATTGATAGCGGGGCGGGGCGTGTGGCATATGCGATGGAAAATTCGGTTGTGACCATTGGGCGTGATACAACCAATAGCATTGTGCTGGATATGCCTGATATTAGCCGTCACCATATCCGCTTGGTGCATACGGTAGATGGTTTTACGGTTGAAGATTTAGGCTCGAAAAATGGCACATTTCTGAATGATGAATCGCTCAAACGGGTGAAATTACTCAAATCGGGTGATGTGATTCGGTTGGGTGATAAATTGAATATCCGTTATGAATTAGCGCCCAAACCAAATTAAAACCCTTATAAAAGAGATTTTGTAATTGTAATCCCCCATATTGGTGTATGATAGATATGGGGTTTGCGCCCCATTTTTTGAATCTCAACTTAAAGGACTTGTGCGATGTCAAACCCAAATCTCATCAAACCACTGGTTTTATTTATCGAAGATGCCGATTATTTGGCAGAACTTGGCTCGCATATTTTGGAGCGGCTCGGTGTTGAGGTGGTGATTTGTTTGACAGCCGAGTATGCCATTTCGTTTATGGAGCAAAATCGCCTGCCTGACCTGATTATTTTAGATATTGGGATGCCAGGGATGACAGGCTGGGAATTTTTGGACATCATCAAAAAGTATCAAGAGACCAAGACTATCCCTGTGGTCGTGACAACCGCCTATGGGGATGCAACTAACCGCTTGATTGGGCGCTTGCGCGATGTTGACCGTTATATCGTCAAGCCGTATAAACCTGAAGAATTGCAAATGGTTGTGCGCCAAATTTTGCAGATGTAACCCGTTATGGGGTTTGCCATGGCAAACCCCTACGATATATTATTTTTTTAATCCCTGTTAACTTTTTTTGCATACACCCCTATAACATCAAGTTATCACGTCTGTGTAGTTTGTTTTTCCACCCTGATGAGCCAATTTTATGATGGCGTTCATCAAAATATTGACCCTATTCGTAGATTCCCCATCAAACCTATGCCAAAATAAAATTGCTAACCCATACTCACCATGTCCTTTTGGCAAAGATGCACATGGCAAACATGCGTTAGCAATCGTTTAGCTAATCAGAATCTTATCACAGATTCGTTTTATTGTTGATGAAAGGATATTCAATGCGTCGTTTAACCGCATTATTTTTATTGTCTAGTTTGTTGGTGATGCTCAATATCGCCGTTGTGCCAGCCACCGCCCAAAATCGGCAAGTGGTGAATGTGTATTCCACACGTCATTACGGACCCACCGAAGCCCCATTTTCGGCTTTCACCGAAGCCACTGGGATTGAAGTCCGTGTTTCGCAAGGCTCAAATCAAGCCTTACTCGACCGTTTACGCGCCGAAGGAGATAGAACAGTTGCCGATGTGTTTATGACGGTAGACGCGGGTACATTGGGCATTGCCGCCGATGAAGGCTTATTGCAACCCATTGTGTCGGATGTGTTGACCGAAAATATCCCCGCAGAATTTCGTGATGCGGATATGCGCTGGGTGGGTTTAAGCTCCCGTGTGCGTGGGATTGTCTATAATCCCGAAGTGGTAGATGTGTCGGAACTTTCGACTTATGAAGCACTCGGAGACCCCAAATGGCAAGGTCGTTTATGCCTGCGCCCTGGTTCGCATATCTATACCATCAGCCTGACCAGTAGCCTGATTTATCATTTTGGCGAAACCGAAGCCGAAGCGATTGTCGCGTCTTGGGTGGCGAATAACCCCACCTATATTGATAGCGATACGCGCATCATCGAATCGGTTTTGGCGGGGCAATGTGATTTGGGTGTGACCAATCACTACTATCTGGCGCGGTTATTGAATGAAAATGCAGATTACCCGATTAAATTCTTCTTCCCCAATCAAGGTGAGGAAGAACGCGGTGCATTCTATAACTTGTCAGGCGCTGGCATCACCACCGCCGCCCTAAATTATGATAACGCTGTGTTATTCTTGGAATTTTTAAGCACACTCGACATTCAAAATCCGGGTGAAAATAGCTTCCCAACCACCAATTTTGAATACCCTGTCCATCTGGAATCTGAAGTTCATCCCATCCTTGAAGGATTTGGCGAGTTCAAACTCGATTTGACCTACCCAGCCACCGAATATAAAGATTTCCAACAACCCGCGCTCGATTTGTTGGAGCGTGTCGGTTATGGGATGAGTGAATAAAATCAAAAGCACCCCCATCCCCAACCCTTCCCCCACTTCGTAGAGGAAGGGAGACCTCACCCCTTTTTCCCCCTCTCCATGTAATGGGGAGGGGATTAGGGGGAGGGGCTATTGTTCAATAATCTTTAGGAAAACTCAAAATATGAGCAGTATTTCGTTCTCCAAACCGAATTTTTCCCTCTCATTTCCGACGATTCCGCGTTGGAAATCGTTGATTTTACCCCTTCTCATCGCCATTTTAATTGTGTTGCCATTGGGCGGGTTGGTCATTCGCATTTTTAACCCGACTGTCGAATTATGGGAAAAATTATGGGCGACCACCCTCCCGACCATGTTGGTGAATACCGTTGTATTGATGATTGGGGTGGGGATAGGCACATTCATACTCGGTGTTGGATTGGCGTGGTTGGTCACGGCGTATCAATTCACGGGGCGGGCTTGGTTTGAACGATTGCTGTTATTGCCATTGGCACTGCCTGCCTATGTCATGGGATTTGTGTTCATGGCAACTTTTGATTATGCGGGACCCGTGTATACCCAATGGCGGGTATGGTTTGGCAAAGACGCATGGTTCCCCGAAATTCGTTCTGCATTTGGCGCGATACTCGTCCTCACATTGGTTTTATACCCGTATGTGTATTTATTGGCGCGGGCGGCATTCCGCGAGCAAGCCGCATCCACCGTAGAAGCGGCGCGGATGATGGGACTTTCGCGCACACGCGCATTTTTCCGGTTGGTGTTGCCATTGGCACGTCCATCCATCGTGGCGGGTGTGGTCTTGGCGATGATGGAAGCCATGACCGATTATGGCACAGTCCGCTTTTTTGGATATTCCACCCTCAGCGAAGGCATTGTCCGCGCATGGGATTTGCGCTTTGACCGTGAAACTGCCACCGAACTCGCCGCGCTCTTGTTTTTTGTAGCGTTGGTGATGATTGGCTTGGAACGCCTTTTGCGGGGGCGTGCGCGATATTACCAGCAGGGTGGGCATGGGCGCTTATTGGCGCGTGTGCCGTTGCGCGGGTGGGGAAATTTTGGCGCGAGCGCGGTGTGTTGGGCAATTTTGGGCATCGCGTTTATTTTACCTGTGGGTCAATTGGTGGCGTGGGGCATCAGCGAATTGGATAAATCTACTGTTGGCGCGTGGCGCGATGTGTATGGGTCGTATGTCGGCAGTAGCTTGTCATTAGCAGGGTTATCGGCACTCATCATCATCCTATTGTCGTTGGTGGTGGCGCATGGTGTCCGCAGGACAAATTCATCGGGCAAGCGGCGCATTCCGCGTTTCATTGCGCGTTTATCCACACTCGGTTATGCCATGCCGGGTGCAGTTGTGGCGGCGGGTGTCTTGTTATTCTTAGCCCCGATTGACCACGCTGTTACCGATTTTGCCGAATGGTTGGGTCGGACAGACCGTAGCCTGCTCCTGACAGGCTCAATCACCATCCTCATTTATGCGTATGTGGTGCGCTTTATGGCGGTTGGATTTAATAGCATTGATTCTAGCCTCGAAAAAGTCACGCCCAACATGGAACAAGCCGCCCGCACATTGGGCGCAAAGACCCGCCGTGTGTTGATACGAGTACATTTGCCACTGGTCAGCACAGGCATGATGGCAGGGGCGATTTTGGTGTTTGTGGATGTGATGAAAGAATTGCCCGTCACCTTGTTATTACGTCCATTTGGGACGGATACATTGGCATTGTGGACATATTACCTCGCCGCAGAATCTTTCTGGCAAGCCGCCGCCATTCCAGCACTCACCATTTTGGTGGTAGGATTAATCCCTGTTTTCTTATTGATGCGATTAGGCGAAACGGGTACGAATGGAACAGAAACGGGTACGAATGGAACAATCCGCACTTAAAGTTGAGCGACTGGTCAAGCGTTACGGCACGATGACCGCCGTAGATGATATTGGGTTTAGTTTGGCGACTGGTGATATTTTGGCATTACTGGGTGCAAGTGGCTGTGGCAAAACCACCACTTTGCGCCTCATCGCGGGGCTAGAAACACCAGATGATGGTGATATTTGGTTGGGTGAACGGCGTGTATCGGGCGCGGGTGAATGGATTCAGCCCGAAGACAGGCGTGTGGGCATGGTCTTTCAGGATTATGCCTTATTCCCCCATCTGAATGTATCATCGAATATCGCGTTTGGATTAAAACATTATCGTGGTGATAAAAATGCGCGGGTTGCCGATATGCTCCGTGTGGTGGGGTTATCTGGATTAGAAAAACGGATGCCTCATCAATTATCGGGTGGGCAACAACAACGGGTGGCATTAGCCCGTGCGCTTGCACCACAACCGAGCATTTTGTTATTAGATGAGCCATTCTCCAATTTGGATGCGGCATTACGCGCTCAGGTACGGGCAGAAATCCGCGCCATTTTGCGCCAAGCCAATGTCACCAGCATCTTCGTCACACATGACCAAGAAGAAGCCCTCAGCCTTGCCGATAAAGTGGCGGTGATGCGTGAGGGGCATATTTTGCAATTTGGCACACCGCATGAAATTTATAATTATCCTGCGAGTCGGGATGTGGCGCAATTTGTTGGCGAAGCCAATTTTATCCCCGCCCAAGCGCATGGCATGACCGCGCAATCCGTATTGGGTCAACTGGATTTGATACAATCGGCGCAGGGGCGGGTGGATGTGTTGATTCGCCCCGAAGCCGTTCAAATTGGGATGGGAGATGTGCCTGCGCGGGTGCTGTGGTCAGAATTTTATGGGCATGACCAACGGGTGGGGGTGATTTTGGATGATGGCATATCGCTCATCATCCGCACGGATGCGTATCAGGTGCATTCATCCCAAGACCGTGTGATGGTGGGTGTGAATCGTCCTGTTTTAGCATATCCCGCTTAATCATTCACCAAAACCATGCGATACCGCGCCGAATTATCACGCACTTTTTGGAGTGCATCGTTAATTTGGCGCATGGGCATGACCTCGGTTTGTGCCACGATGTGATGACGCGCCGAAAAATCGAGCATTTCGCGCATGGTGTCACGACTGCCAATTGCACCCCCGCGAATTGATTTTTGCCCGCCAATCAATGCACCTGCGGGTATCAGCATATCATCGGGGATTGCACCCACGATGCACAGTTGCCCATTTGGACGCAACAGGCGCAAATATGCTCGCCAATCCAAATTGACATTGACCGTACACAATAAAAAGTCCAGCGAATTGCGCCCCGCGCGTAATTGGTCTTTGTCTTTGCTGTTGATAAACCGACTCGCGCCGAATGATTTGGCTTCTGCCTCTTTATTGGGTGAGGTGGAAAATGCAGTCACTTCGCACCCCATTTTGCTGGCGAATTGCAACCCCAAATGACCCAATCCGCCGATGCCAATCACACCAATGCGGTCAGATGAGCGCACACCAAATGTCGTTAAGGGCGAATACACAGTGATGCCCGCGCATAACAATGGGGCGGCATTTTCTGAATTGAGCGCATCAGGGATAGGGAAGGCGAATCGGCTATCGGTGCGGATATAGTCGGCAAATCCACCGTAACGGTCTTGGCAAGTCGCAATCGAATGTGGACAGACATTCGTCTCGCCACGCACACACCATTCGCAGTTCATACAACTGCCCGATTGCCAACCGACACCCACCCGTTCCCCAATTTGCAAATGGGTTACTAAATGTCCTTTTTGGGTGATTGTGCCGATAATTTCATGCCCCGCCACATAGGGAAAATTTTCACCCCAATCACCATCGAGGATGTGAATATCGCTATGACACACCCCACAATGCGAAATTTTGATTTCGACATCGTGTTCACCTAAAATGGGCGGGTCATAATCAAATGATGTTACAGGGTGTTTGGGTGTTTTACCCGCATAAGCATGATATTTCATGTCACTAGCCTCTATTTATCATTATGTCGCATAATTAGCACTTTATCCACGCGATTGCCATCCATATCCATCACTTCAAATTTATAATTCCCCCAGATGAATGAGTCGCCTGTGGTAGGTATTTTCCCTAATTCAAAAAATATGAATCCTGCGAGTGTGCTATAACGGTCTTCTTCTGGTAATTCATCTACCTCAATCAGGTCTTTGAAGGTTTCGATGGGCATCGCGCCATCCACCAAAAATGACCCATCCTCACGCGAGACGACATCGGGTTCACTGCTAATATCACCGATGACGGCTTCTAAAATATCGTGCAGGGTGATAATCCCCTCAATTGCGCCTTCTTCATCAATCACAAATCCAAATTGTTGTTTATGGCGTTTGAATAGTGCCAATACATCGGCGGCAGTGGCAGATTCGGGGATGAATAGCGGGGGACTGGATAAGGCTTGTAGGTTGATAGGGATATGCTTGAGGCTACAGCGCAATAAATCGCTGGCACGCACAACACCGATGATATGTTCTGGGGAATCATCAATGACAGGATAGCGTGAATGACCCGATTCGCTGATTTTGGTGATGAGTTCATCGTGTGTATCATGAATATCCAACACTGCCATATCACGGCGTGGGGTCATGAGCGATTTAACCGGCATATCATCTAACCGAAAAATGCCTGTCACCATATCTTGTTCGGTTTCATCAAAAATACCGGCTTGTGTGCCTTCATCAATCATGACATGAATTTCTTCTTCGGTGACGGCGCTGTTATCAGTTGCTTTTACACGGAGCAGACTCAACACAATATCGGTTGATAGGCTCAAAAACCACACCAACGGATAGGTCGCTTTTGAGATGAAACGCATGGCGGGGGCAACGATGCGGGCAATATTTTCTGGGTTTTGGATGGCAATCCGTTTGGGGACGAGTTCGCCGATGATGAGGGACAAATAGGTGGTGAGCAACACGACCAAAAACACCGCCAAAACATCGCTATAGGGGCTTAAAAATTCGATTTGCGCCAGTTGCGCCCCTAAATCTTCGGCAATGGTCGCCCCGCCAAATGCCCCCGCTAAAATGCCGATGAGGGTGATGCCAATTTGAACGGTGGAGAGGAAGCGATTGGGGTTCTGGGAGAGTTCGAGCGCGATTTTTGCGCCTGTGTCGCCACGTTCAGCGCGTTGGGTGAGGCGTGCCTTGCGGGATGAAATAATCGCCGCCTCCGACATCGCCAAAACACCATTAATCAGTGTGAAAAAGATGATGATAAGAATTTCCATTGTGAGTTTGTTTATTTATCCTTTGATTGTCGAAACAGAACACGATATTATCTGATTTTTATTCGGTTTCCCATGCCATATTGATGACAGTACGTTGCCGATGAAACCCGTAATACTCTAGCCAGCGATTGGTTTCGGTGTCATCGGCGGGATGTTCTAGGGCAAGACTGGCGTTTCCAAAACGGCGTATGATGGTTTGCAATAGGGCATGAGTATTATGTTCATGATGATGTGGGCTGATTATGAGGGTGAGTTTATTGATAGATGTGAAACTGGTCTCAATCCATGCGCTGGCAGAAAAAGATTGGTCATCATCGGCGCGGATGACAAGGCGCTCTGTGGCGCGGAAATTGAGCCAATCGCCCCACATTTTCCAAAATCGGTGCTTGAATAAGTCTGGATGCAGTGGGCGCAACCAGCCTAATCCGCCATTGGCGCGAAGATGTTGTGCCAAACGCCACTCATCCACCCATTCCGACCTGCGCGGATGCCGAATATAAACATTATCGGGGGTAGCGGTATCGGGATAACGGGCAGTTGCGGGGCGTTTCCATAATACCCATGTGCGTTCTGATTTGAATCCCAACGTGTGATATAAACGAATGGCAACATGATTATCGGCATCCACTTGCAAGACGGCGCGTTTGCCTTCACGGTCTTGAATGAGCGACATGCCTGCTTGCATCAATTGGCGGGCGATTCCGCGCCCCTGAAAATCGGGATGAACACCGACATTGGCAACAATCCATGTTTTTCCAAGTGACGGTGGATAGTGGGCGGGATAAATCGAGACATTACCGACTAGCCTATCCCCGACCATCCACACAAACCCCAAATGAACGCCTGATGTCACATCATTAAAGTGCGATAACATCCTCAAACCCGCGCCAAGACGACTCATGGCACGCATTTCACGTAGGGCGGCGCGACCACTACTATCCATTGTAGAGGCAAAGACCAATTCAATTAAATCGGCTAATTGGGCTAAATCGGTTTGTAGGTTAACTCGTCGCATATAACCCTGTGTTTGAAGGATGTCTAAAGAGCGCACAGTATTCACAAAATACCCTTTTTATTGATAGCATGTGCCTTCATTTTAATCGAAATAGGGGTAAATAAGCCATAATGTTGATAAGAAATATTCACAAATTTACCAAATTACGGAAATCTCAATCATAAAATTCGCCACTGGTCAAAAATGTGGTACACTATTTTTTAGGAGAAAAGTCCCAACTTTATGGTGATGATTCATTTTCTCTCATTTTATGTACCTTAACAAATAAAAAGGGAGAAAGTACGGAGAGTCATCAATGTTTATCGCTCATCACATTTCGTAGGTCATTTATTTTATTATCCGGGGAATTATACTATGATGCTTCAAACATTGTTGTTCTGGATAAACCGTACCCTGGAGACGTTAGGTGTTAACGACACAAACGGAGATACGGGAGAAGAGGGACAAGGCTTAGTCGAATATGCACTTATCCTTGTTTTGGTCAGTTTAGCGGCAATGGCGTTGTTGGTGCTTTTTGGTCCCACGCTCGCCAATCTTTTTAGAAACATTTTAGCAACTGTTGAAGGCGCATAACCCATTTATTGTTCGTTTTCTTCTTAAAAAAGCCCCGCTTATGGGGTTTTTTTATTTTATAACCCAACCTATTCCCCTACGCTGATGTGATGTATCTTGAAATGATGATGATTTTCGTTTAGAAATATAACTCTAACATCATTGAGGAGAAATTTTTATGGGACGAGCAAATTATGGAAAAGTTGGTGGAAGGCGCTCTGGGGCGGCATTTCAATGGATTGTTATCGGAGGCGTATTAGGTTTTAGTTGCCCCGCTATCATTGGCTTGACCTTACTCATTTTGGGGGTTGTGACCATTAACCCCAGTGGAACAACTGCCATTAGCACCAACACCCCATCGGTGATACCAACCAATGTCGTTGCTGTTGAACCCACCGCCGATATTCAAGCCACTGTGAATGCAGGGATTGCGCTTGCGCTTGAGCAAACCCGCGTCGCCCAACCCCAAGTTACCCCGACCAATACCCTATCATCCGTGGTTGCTGTGCCAACCTCGACACCCCAACAGCCAGTCGCGGTGGTTACTGACCAACCGTTGCCAACAGCCACAACATCTACTGGTGGTGATGTATCACAACCAGTTCAACCACAAAATAACACCCCATTGGTGACTCTAACCCCGTCTATCCCCGAATTTTTATCATCACTCATCTCGCCGATGGCGTTGATTGAAGGCGGGACATTTAATATGGGGACAACCGCCCAAGAAGTGCGCCAAGCTGAACAAGAATGTGTTACCCGTGATGGTGGGGCATGTACATCACAAATGGGCGAAGATTCTGTGCCACCGCACGCTGTAACGGTGAGTACCTTCCAAATCGAGACGACTGAAGTGTCGAATCAGCAATTCGTTGCATTTTTGAATTATCTGGGACCCAACAGTCATCGGCGCGGGTGTTTGGGGCAACCGTGTATAGAGACCACTGCCGAAGATGAAAACAGTTTTATCACCTTTGATAGTCAAAATTATGACACCAGTGTGGTATTGCGTCAAAATGCCGTTGTTGGTGTGACTTGGTATGGCGCACTAGCCTATTGCCAAACGATTGGGCGCAGATTGCCAACCGAAGCGGAATGGGAACGCGCCGCCCGTGGACCGGGTGTTGATGGATTTCTCTATCCCTGGGGCAATACATGGGATGAAACACGCGCCCGCACCCGCAATCTGGGGCAAATCGGCGCTATCGAAGTGCTAAGTTATCCTTCTGGTGTTAGTCTATTTGGTGTGTTAAATATGGCGGGTAATGCGGCGGAATGGGTGAATGATTGGTATTCTGCCAATTATTATAACCTACCCGAAGCCAGTGGATTGAATCCACAAGGTCCCGCGGTTGGGACTGACCGTGTGGTGCGTGGTGGGTCTTGGGATACCCGCCCATTCTTTGTGCGGACGGTGCATCGTCAACATTTCCGACCAGAAGAAACAAAAAACGATGTTGGTTTCCGTTGTGCGGCGGATTATGTGCCACCAACCACGACCGCACCTACAACCAATACGAATACCAACACATTAGGGTCGCCAAATGTTGGTCCAATTATCCCAACCCCAACCGCAATTACAGGGCAACCGATAATGCCTACTCAAGCGGCAAATCCAACCCCATTACCTGTTGTACCACCCACCAATAATTGATATATTTGGGGCATGATTGATTTCATGCCCCATGTGTTATTTTTTATCCCTGCGACTGCTTGGGTGCCATAGCATCAACATGCGATACGCATCTCTCCCCTTCATATCATCGGGTGATTGTGGTGTTTTGCCGATGGCAAATTCGTCAAATAATTCGTCTAGTCGCCGATAAAACTCAATTGCTTCTTCATCGGTCATGTAAACTTTGCCCTGAAACATTCGTAATTTGCGATGATGAACTGGGTTTTCGCCAACATCAATCACCCCTGCTCTTAGGCTTTCGCGGATGTCATTGAAGGTATCCCCATATAACCCCGATAATGTGATTTCTAAATATTCCTCAAAATCGGCACTACCCGGTGCAAGTAAACTGGGGGCGATGCGATAGATATGGGCGCTGGCGATGTAATGTTTCTCGACAATTCCCGATACGATGCGTGTGAACACCATTTTGATGAGGTTGTGTTTTTCTAGCAAATTGAAATGATAGTATAGTTTCGTGGGCGGTTTATCTATTTTCTCGGCGACTTCTTTCACCGTGCTAGGCGCGATGAGATATTCGATGATATTTAGGCGTAACGGGTCTGCCAAGACTTTGAGTGTTTCTAGGTCATGAATCACAAATTCGCTTGCAGGTGTAAATACAGTTGTTTCTTCGCTCATAAAATAACCCATTAGGAAATGATATAGACATATTCAAATAATATTTTGATTATAGCATGTGATTGTAGGATGAGGGGTAGCGGGATTATCAGCAAAATCCCCCAAAAATCGGGGTGCTTGCTATGCCAATCTGCACAGGACTCGGTTAAAATAAAGCTATATAACCGAATCATTTGTAAGGGAAAACGCCATGACTGTTCAATGGTGGGGAACACGTAGTAATGTCTCTCCCAGATTACGTTTAGAAGTGGAAGCCATGCGTACCACTTTTGGCGATACATTTAAGCTCATTGTGCCAGAATCGGAGCCACTTTATTGGCAAGGGTTAGTCGAGGTCAATTTGGCGGGGATTAATCAGCAGGAGCATTTACTCAAGATTTTATACCCGCGTGATTATCCTAATCGCCCCGCAGAGGCATATGTCCTCAAACCGCGCCTCTATAGCGAGAAACATCAATACGAAGATGGGCAACTGTGCTTATTCAATCCCAAAGATGGCGAACAGTATGGTTGGAATCCTGCGCGTTCAACGGCTGTTACCGTCACGGCTTGGGCGATTCAGTGGCTGTATGCGTATTATACATGGCGTAAAACTGGCGATTGGCCTGGGATTGAAGAACGTGTAGACCCCAATACCCCGCTTCCCCCGCGCCATCGCAATCGTTAGGGGAAGATGATTATGTTTCTAAAACGATTAATACCGAATCGGGGTATTGTGCCAAATTTAGTCATTGCCCAACGGGTGGTGGATAAAATGGTACAGGCGGCGAATCATTATGTTGAGGATGAAACAGGCGAAGCGATGGTCGGGTTGGTGGTGGATAGTGATAATGTCACCACCATTTATGTCCTAGAGACCATCGCGCCTGATGAAAGTGCGGTACGTGGCGAGGCGGTGTTCAAGCAAGGTGATGAACGCCAAGCCGAATTGATTTGGTGGTATCATCAAAATTGGAATCGCCAACGCGAGAAAAAAACAGGTCTCCTCTCCAATAAATCCAAATGGGATGTGCCATTGCGCCATTTGGGGGATTGGCATCGGCAACCAGGGTATATGATTGCCCCCAGTGGTGGCGATTTGATGACGGCGTTGGATATGTTGGATGATGATGAAGCCAATTTCGACTTTTTACTCGCGCCCATTGTCACACTTGACCATCCCGCAACCACAGGTGGCGGGGCGGGGTATGTCAATTATGTGACCGCACCGAGTGGTAATGGCGACCTAACACGGATTGATTTTTGGTATATCACCGAAAAAACGAATCAATTTGTGCCGATTGTGCCTGTGGTTTATCCCGACAATCAATTGCCTGAACTTGTCCCTGCCCCGTGGCACCTGACACAAGATGAACGCATCACCAAAGAATTGGCATCGCTCAAAGCCAATAATGTGTTCACATCCATCATCATTTGGGATACAGATAATCAATTACCCCTCGAAATTTGCTTTTTATTGGCACAACAAGGGTCTGACCATGTATTTATCTTTGTGACCGCGCACGACTACCCCAAAACAAAACCGATTGCCTATCGTGCGCCATTCATCAAATTGGCACAAGACGAGGTGATATACGATATTTTTGGTCGGATGTGGTCGGAAGCCAAAAAAGTGACCGACCCGCAAGGCTGGGTTTGGTCGGATGATAAAACATTAGCCGATTATTTGCTTGCCCTTGAGGGTATAGATAAAAAGGACGTGTAAATGATGTGGGATAGAGTAGAACGACTCATCGGCAAAGATAATTTAACCCTGCTCGGCGAAAAAAGAGTGGGTGTGGTTGGATTGGGGTCGGGTGGTGGATTTGTGGCGCAAAGCCTTGCCATGAGCGGGGTGAAAAATTTTGTGTTGATTGATGATGATACGCTCGAAGCGACCAATTTAGTGCGTCATGTGGCGGATAGGCGGTATTTGGGGCAACCGAAAGTCGAAGCCGTTGCCGACCTCATCATCCAACGCAATCCGCAAGCCGTGGTCAAAACCTGTTATGGGCGGATTGAACAGCATTTGGATGAATTGGATAATTTGGATTTGCTCATCGTGGGTGTAGATGGTGAACAGGTGAAATATATCATCAATGAAGCCTGTTTAGAACGTGACCTCGTTGCAATTTATGCGGGGGTATATGAACGCGGGGAGGGTGGGGATGTGGTCATTATTTATCCCTATGATGGACCCTGTTACGCCTGTTGGTCGGCGGCTGTGCGCGAAGAAGTGCAACTGGTCAATGACGTGGGCGAATTGGATTATGGCATGATTGGACCCGAAGGCACAATTGAAGCCGAACCCGCCTTATGGTTGCATGTGGTGCGGGTGGCGCTAACTCAAGCTGATTTTGCGCTCAAATTTTTGCTGAAAGAGACGACACAGTATTCATCATTGCCCACCAATACCGTGATTTTAGCCAATAATGCCCTCGAAATTATTGCGGGGGAACAAACACCACCGCATTCGGCGTTATGGGTACAGGTTGACCGCGACCCGTATTGTTTGGTCTGTGGCGACCAGATGCAAGCCAATACCACCGATAGCCAAACCATTCGTGCGGTATCGTTGCAAGATTTAGCCGATGAAACAGGCATATCGGTGGAGAACGAATCTGAATAAATCTGAGTCAACACATGCACATTAGGGCATTACGCGCTATAATTGAACGAAATGTTGACAGTTAAGAGGGATGATACGCCATGCGACGGATTGGATTAATTGTAGTGGCGCTTTTTGTGGTTGCAATTTCAATTGTGCAATCTGCGCCAAACCCGCAAGCGAATTTATTTGAATTATTCATCTCACAAGCCCGCGCCGATTTGGAATTAGTCGCTGATGAAGTGGTTGGTGTGGGTATACGCCCGCCCAGTTGGACATTCAATTTTGAATGGGGGTCAGAGACGGCGGTAGTAGATTTGTGGTTTGATAATGAATCCCTCGCGGAGGTGATTTTTGGGGTGGGGGTGCGTCCGCCTGAATGGTTTGGCGCGACCACTAATGATGTTCAATTATTGGCGCGGAATGTTCGCCATGACCTTGAATTATTGGCAGATGAAACATTTGGCATTCGTACCCGCCCAGATAATTGGTTTGGGTCTGCACCGATTTATCGTTGTGACCGCACCGTGCAGAATGTCGTCCGCATTTTATCTGACTTATATGCCACCCAAGATACGATTTCTCTCACCCTATTCAATTACTGTGATGAATTGCGGATTTCATTGGTGAATGACCTGATTTCGGTGGCTTATAACACGGTAGTTGGTGAGCAAGTGGTGGTGAATCAGGCGTTGACTGATGAAACCTTAGCTGTGCGTGGTGATTTGGAACGGCTTGCGAATGAAATGTTTGGTGTGAATACCCGTCCGAATGGCTGGATATGGCAAGTGGGTATGGATGGCACATCGCCAACACTCGCCATTGATATTAATTCTGATTTTGAATTGCTCCTCACCGAAAAATTGCCCGCCGACCAACGTCCGCGCTTTTTACCGGGCTTGACAGCATCACCCGCGCTCACCCTTCGCAATTTGCGTTATAACGTAGAAGCCGCCACCACAGCCTTATTAGGGGCAACAGTTCGCCCCAATGGTTGGCAAGGGGTGAATCCCGTTGCGCGATGCGACCCACTTGCACAAGGGTTGGTGTTGATTGCTCAACGGAGCTATGCGTTTGTGGTGGATGAAACACTGGGTACATCGCCTGATTTTTGTGCATTGGTCGAATTTACTGCCAATAGTGTGGTCGAAAATCCACCTCCAGTCACCGAAGATAGTGTTCAAGTTCAAGATAGTCGTTATTTGGCAGAATCGCGCAATGCGTTTTCATATTTGGATGTTGGCACACGCCAATATATGGGGATTATGCCCTCTGGGACAGAATTCCGTGCGTGGTATCGCAATTATGGCGAATCGAATATGATGTTCGTCAGTGGTGATAATTTTGCGTTGTATATTGACCGCCGTTGGACAACGATGGAAATCGAAGTCTATCGCACATTGCCCACGCTAGACGGCATAAAACCACTCACTTTTTGCGATGCGAGTTGGTGTAATGGACCCGGACCGACACCGACCCCCACCACCAGCGGTCCCTTGTTGGCGTTGTATCAGGGTACAGATGTCCCGTCAACTGGCGGTAGCGCACAACCCACATTAGAAGCGGGCAGTAAATCACAAGTGTCGTGGAATTATTTGCGCGTGACTTATCTATTAGACCGCCCAGAAGCGGGTGTGGCGCAAGTTGGCTTAGAAATTTGTGCCGAACCGCAACAAATCAATTGTGAACCGGTGTTATCGGTGTTCGATAGTAATTTGGGTGTGAATAAGCCCGTTCTTTCGACCTTTAACGGCTTGAATGTCTACGAATTTAATTATGGCTATACATCCAATTTGCGAATCGAAGGCGCGACTCGTTTTTCGCCGGATGTGTGGATTAGTGACCCAACGATTCGATAGATTATAGGTTTGTAGGGAGGCATTAGCCGCAGGCGTATATGCCTCTTGTTGAATGATAGGCTAATTAATGTGTGGTGTAGGGGCTTGCCATGGCAAGCCCCTACATGATTAGGTAGAGAATAATGAACACCATGTTGGAACGCCTCAAACAATATCAATCATTTGCATTGCCAGTGGCGCTTTTGGTCATTGGCAGTTTGATTTTATTGGCACAATTGATGGGGTTCGATTGGTTGGGGCTAACGTGGTCATTTTTCATCATTTTGCCCGGTTTAGCCATGTTGCATGTTGCCATTCAAACCAAGTCTGCCCAATATGCCCGCCTGATTTTTCCTGCGATTGTTGTTTTGCTCACGGGTGTGATTTTGTTGTATCAAACCCTCACCAACCATTGGCGCTCATGGACATTTTTATGGGCGTTGTATGTGGTCTTTTTTGGGGTGGGGTTACAAGCCTATGGCAGGCGTACCGAAAATAAAAATGATGTAGTGATGGGACGAAATTTGATTTTAGGCGGATTGGCTACATTTGTTTTCTTGTGGATGTTGTTTGAATTGGTTATATTCTCTGCTGTGTTTAGTACCATCATTGGGTATGTGTTGCCGGCTGTATTTATTGGCGCGTCATTGATGATGTTTGGCAATCATTATCGGGTCTATCAACTTGAAATGCGCCAAAAAGTGGCACAATTGCCTAAAAATGAAACAAAAACGGATGATTCTGCGTATATATCTAAAGAAATCGTTATAAGCTCTGCTGGGGAATACGATTTTACGCAATTTTCAAGACCAATGGCGAAATCCTCTGAAGATGTGCTTGCAGATATTACAGATATTAAGCCAATTCGCATAGACGAATCGAGTTCTGATAAGATAGACCCAGAGTTACAACGAAAAATTAACGCCGCACTCAATGATGATGCGGATGGAAATCAATAAGGGTGAGGGTAGGGAAACGGTATGGCATTTGAGAGTGGCGCACAAGTGGGTGCATATCAAATTACAGAAAAGATAGGTTCTGGTGGCATGGCGACAGTGTTCAAAGCCCGTCAACCACGCCTAGACCGCGATGTCGCCATTAAGGTGATGCACCAAAATATTTCACAAGATACCAATTTCTTGGCACGATTTGAGCGTGAAGCGCGGATTGTTGCCAGTTTAGACCACCCCAATATTGTCCCTATTTATGATTATGATGAGCATAATGGGCAACCGTATTTGGTGATGAAATATGTACAGGGACTCACCCTTAAAGATTTGCTCCGCTCCGAAGCGATTGAAGCCAGTGATGCCCTCCGCATTTTGACGGCAGTAGGGTCTGCATTGGATTTTGCACATGGGCGCGGGGTGTTGCATCGGGATATTAAGCCGAGTAACATCATCATTGACGACCGTGGTGATGCCTTTTTGATGGATTTTGGCTTGGCGCGGATTGCCCAATCGGGCGAAAGCACCATGTCGGCGGATGTGATGTTGGGGACACCGCATTATATTTCACCTGAACAAGCACAAGGCAACAAAGACCTTGATACGCGGACAGATGTGTATTCATTGGGTGTTGTTTTATATGAAATGCTCACGGGGCGCGTGCCATTCGTTGGGGATACATCTTACGCGATTATTCATGCCCAAATTACCGAAACACCTCCGCCACCACGTCAAATCAATCCGACCATCACATTAGCCGTTGAAGCTGTCATCTTAAAAGCACTCGCAAAAAATCGAGATGAACGGTATGCCACACCCAAAGCCTTAGTATCTGCCTTCCGCGAGGCATTACAAGCGGGTGATAATGCCCCACAATTCGTCCAATCGAGCGATTCATCACAAAAAGCGACACCGCCAGTCCGTCCGCGTATTCAAACCCCACCACCACCGCCTGTCCCACCGATTCCGCCGACCCCGAAAGTGAAAGTGACGAAAAAAAGCTGGGAATCATCAGAAGTGCGTGATGAATTGCGTAAGGCAGGCACAGAAATTCGCAATGCGTTTAGTGTGGTGCGCGAAGAAGTGAAAAAAGCGGTTGAGCAAGCCAAAGAGACCGCCGAGAAGAATAATTGGGAATGGAATTGGGATTCAAAAAAGAATAGCGGCTGGCAACCGGGCGCAAAACTCACGACTGCACCAGATGGCACAGAAGGGTTTTATACCGATAAGGAGATAAAACTGATGAAAAAGGGCATGACACCCGAAGAAATTATTCGCAAGCGTGTTGAGAAAAAAATGGAAGAACGTCAAGGATTGATGATTCATGGCGCGGCGTTTGTGATGGTTAATACCATGCTATTCATGATTTGGTTATTTACCAGTATTGGTGATGGTGCATTTAATTTCCCCTGGTTTATGATGCCACTCATGGGGTGGGGGATTGGGATGTTTGCTCACTACATGGAATATTATAACCAATATGGACGTGGGCGGGAAAAACGTGAATCCCTGATTGCCCGCGAGATGGAACGAGAACGCGCCCGCATGTATGGGACAGCAGATTACGAAAAATCCAAAAACGATTTTGTGGATAATCGTGGCATTCGTTTAACCGAAGATGGTGAACTGTCTGAAAGTTTTATCCAACAACTTGAAGAAGAAGATTTTAGCTCACGGCGTAAAGAACGTCGGAATCGCTAACTAGCCGATTGAGGAATAGAGATTAATGGCAAAAGAACTCACATTAGAAGAAACTGTTCGTCGGCGCATTGAGAAAAAACTGAAAGCACGTTCAGAACTCCGAATTCATGCCATGGCATTTGTGTCGGCGAATATTGGGATTTGGTTGTTTTGGGTATTTTTGAATATGTCTTTCCCATTTCCCATGATTATCACATTTGGCTGGATGATTGGCTTATTTGCACATTATCTCGACTATAGCAGTAAACACGGGACAATATATCAGAATCGTGAGGCGTTGATTGCCCGCGAAATCGAAAAAGAACGCGCCCGTAGTTATGATATTACATCAGAAAAAGCCAAAAATGATTTTTCTGACGATGGCAACATTCTGCTTACAGAAGATGGCGAACTATCAGATAGCATTATTCAAGAATTGGAAGAAAATGTTACCAATGCAGGGCGAAGAAATCGGTAAGAGGCAATAGAAAGGGGCATCATGGATTTTATTATTATTTTTCTCGCCTTGCTCATGATGATAGGAGCAGGAATTTTATTTTTTAAGAAAAAAAACAAAGCATCACTGCATATAGATGACTCACCGCGTGAGCATGAATCGTTGTATGAAATGCCTGCTATTCGCATGACAGACGAGGGTGAACTAACCGATAGTTTTATCGTGGAAATAAAAACGCTCAAAAAGTATCGTGATGAATTGGTTGATGATGATAAGCAAGAGTAGGTCACATGTCTGAGAACTTGGTTTTAGGACAGTACGAAATAATCGAAAAAATTGGTGTCGGTGGCATGGCGACTGTTTATAAAGCGCATCAGCGCAAACTGGATAGGGCAGTTGCCATCAAAATTATGCACCAAACCATCGCGCAAGACCAAAATTTTTTGGCGCGGTTTGAGCGTGAAGCGCGTATCATCGCTAATTTAGACCATCCGTATATCGTCCCGATTTATGATTACGATAGTTATGAGGGACAGCCGTATCTGGTGATGAAATATGTGGATGGACGCACGCTCAAAGCCATTTTACGTGAGGGACCCGTGCCACTGCGTGAGGTATTGCGGATTATGGAGCGGGTTGGTTCGGCGCTAGATTACGCCCATCAAAAAGGCATTTTACACCGTGATATTAAACCGAGTAACATCATGCTGGATGGTCGTGGTGAAGTGTATTTGATGGATTTTGGTTTAGCGCGGGCAGGGCAATCGGGCGAAAGCACCATGTCTGCCGATGTGATGCTGGGGACACCGCATTATATTTCACCTGAACAAGCACAAGGTAATAAAGACCTTGATAGCCGTACAGATGTCTATTCGCTGGGTGTGGTGTTGTATGAATTGGTGACGGGACGTGTGCCGTTTATGGGCGATACATCTTATGCCATTATTCATGCCCAAATTACCGAAACGCCACCGTCCCCGCGTGAAGTTAACCCGAATATCCCGCCAACCGTTGAAGCGGTATTACTCAAAGCCCTGTCTAAAAAGCGTGAAGACCGTTATCCGACTGCGATGGCATTGGTCAATGCCTATCGGGATGCGATACAAGGCGCGAGTGAATTTTCGCCTGTGATGCAAATTGCCCCCAAAGAACAAACACCCATCAGTATTGAACCAAATGTCGTTGTGGAACGTCTGGATAGGGTGATTGAAACGTGGGTCGAAGAAAGCCAAATTCATGACTTAAAATCGCAGGACAAGAAAAAAGGCTGGGAAGCCAGTGTCAATATTGGTTCTGTACCGGTTGTGCGTATTAAATCGGATGGCGATGGTAAGGTAGATATACAAGAAGAGAAAGATATGGCATATAAAGACGACCCCAATTTAAGCCCAGAACAAAATTTGCGGGCGCGGATTGAGAAGAAGATTCGCAAACGCACCGAAGCACAAGGTGAACTGATTACCCACACACTGATTTATTTGGGTGTGAATGCCTTTTTATTCAATTGGACGTGGTGGATTGCGTTATTTTGGGGGATAGGGCTATTTAGTCAATTCATGGATTATTTTTCAAAATATGGCTTGATTGCCTCCATGCGAGAACGTCAGATTGACCGCGAGGTAGAACGGGAACGCAGGCGACTTTATGGGTATGATAGTTATGAAAAGCCCAAAAATCGGGATGATAGTCGTGATATTCCGCTTCGATTAACGGAAGACGGTGAACTAAGTCCATCCGTTGTGGATGAAATTCAATATAAATCAAAACAAAACAAATCTTAACAAAAATTGTTAAGATTGGGTGTATAATGGTATTAGGAGGAAATACACATATGTCAACACCAGCCACCATCGGCGGTTATCGAATCATCAAACAAATTGGGTCTGGTGGTATGGCGACGGTCTATGAAGCGCATCAAGAAAAATTAGACCGCCGTGTTGCTATAAAATGGATGCACGCCAGCTTTACCCAAGACCGTCAATTTATTGGACGCTTTGAGCGTGAAGCGCGGATTGTTGCACGGCTTGACCATCCCAATATCGTCCCCATTTATGATTATGAGACACAAGAGGGCAGACCCTATTTGGTCATGAAATTACTGGATGGGCAGACACTCAAAGATGTGATGGCAGAATCTCCCTTATCGCTCCCCGAAATTATAGCCGTAATGACAACTGTCGCATCGGCGTTGGATTATGCTCATACACAAGGTGTTTTGCATCGTGACCTCAAGCCATCGAATATCCTGATTGATTCAGCAGGTGTGGCTTATCTCACCGATTTTGGTTTGGCACGGATTACACATCAGGGCGAAAGTACATTATCTGCCGATTCGATGTTGGGAACACCGCATTATATTTCGCCAGAACAAGCATTAGGTGGCAAAGATTTAGACGGGCGCACGGATGTTTATTCATTTGGCGTGTTGTTATATGAAATGGTGGTTGGGCGCTTGCCATTCACCGCCGATACCCCTTACGCCATTGTGCATAAACACATATATGCCGCCCCACCATCCCCATCGGCACTTAATCCAGATATTCCGCCTGCCGTAGAAAAAGTATTATTAAAAGCATTGGCAAAAAACCCGCCAGACCGCTACCCAACCGCGACTGCGCTCATCAATGACTTCCAAAAAGCCTTGCAAAATACGGGCGTGGATGAATTAGATGCCAGTCGGATTCAACGCGCGTATGAATTGGGCGAATCTATCGTGATGAATACACCCGGTGGGGGTCGTTATTCGCAAGTTTCTGTGGTACATGGGCGCAAGGTGATTGATATTCCGTATGTTCCTGCTGAACTTGTCCCGGAAAAAGAAGAATTGTCGTGGCAGGAATGGCTTCAAGTTTTTATAGAACGCCTGAAAAATGCTATTGAAGATATTCGCTATCAATTGGGTAATCGCAATATCAAAGACCGTGTTCAAACTGCCGCATTTGAGATTAGTGATTCACTTCGGAATGCCACCGATGGGGCAGTGGATATTCAGATTAAGGGCTTGACACCGCCACCAACATCACAAACAAAGACACCCACCAAACAGCAAGGTCGGATTCAAGCCGCCGCGCCTGTGCCACGTCGTAATATTCGCGCCCTCCAAGAAGATTGGGGTACAGATGAAGATTATGTCCGCCGCCGTGTGAAAAAACGGATTAACGACAGACGTGGCTTGATTGGTCATATTGCGATGTATGTGATTGCGATGGCGGTGGCAATTCCATTGAACCCGACCATTCAAGCAGGGATTCAATCTTTTTTTACAACGGGCATTTTGGAATTTGTAGACCAAGCCACCGCCACCGCGTTAGCTCCACTCGCTGGTTTGCCAGTCGTATTATTAGTCGGGTTGGGCTGGGGCGCGGGTGTGATTTCGCATATATTGGATGTGTTCTATCGGTCGGGACGCAGGCAAGAACGCAAACGCGAACTCATTAACCGCGAGATGACCGACTTATATGGTGAATATTGGCGCGAAACCGTGACGGATAGCGAATATCGCCCCATCCGCGAATGGGTTCGCAGACGATTCTCACGCCGATTGGGATTCATGAAACATGCTGTTCATACCGTTGCTAATAGCATTAATTTGTTCATGGTATTACCCATCTTATCGGCACTCATATTGAATCTTACAGCAGACGCATTCTTGGCACAATTGCCTGTCTTAATTTTTATCATCATGGCGGGTGCGCTTGCTGTTCATGGGGCAGGGGTTATTTTGGGCGAGATGTTCGATACTGGACACGAGCGCGAAATTCAGAAAGAAATTGCTAAAGAAAAAGAACGTTTGGGGTTGGGGGAAACGGAGAAAGCAAAAAACACACTGTCCACAATTGATAAGCGTAAACGAATATCGGATAATGATATTGAATTGCGTTTAACAGAAGATGGAGAACTATCCGAAAGTCTAGTTCTTGAGTTAACAAATCGGAATAAGGTACAATAGTCTCTCTTTCAGGAGAGATTTTTTGTTCTAATGTATTGGCTCATTCTTTAATGTAAAGAGGTGAAAAAATGATAGATAACCAGCTATTCAATGACATAGCAAACTACTACAGAGATAATCATTGGATACTTTCCCAAGAACAAGTGATATTTAGTGCTATCGAGAATGACTTAAAAAGCCAAGAGACGATAGATACTGCTATCCATTGTCTGGTGCTGGTTTTTCCGAGAATGTTTGAATTGCTCAGTAAGGATGTTAAACTGTGGGGCAAGCTGATTCGTGAGGCATTTAATAAGACTATTTCCCCCGAAGATGATTTCATCTTTCCAAATGCCAACGGAATATATGTAGTTCAGTTGCGGGAAGCACCATCACAATTACCGACTAAGACCAAACGTAAGAAGAGAGAACTTGTTCATCCGCAAGCATTTTTCGAGATGTATATTATATTACTGATGACAAAGTTCTACGAAGGAAAAATTAGCATACAGCCTGATATTATGATGGATATGGTGACTTTAGCGCGTTCTGTGAACGACCCGTATCTTGCTAACAAGACATATCAAACACTGGCATATATTTACAATCTACAACACGATTTTGTGCAGGCACGCAATTTTGCAGAAAAAGCGTGGGATTATTGGGCAACGATTCCCAGCCCGTTAGAATCGTTTTTAACTGCTGTTGCGTTATCAACTGCTTATAATGGCTTGGGAGATAGTAGTTTTGCCAATCAATGGGGGGCAATAGCCCGTCAAATCAGCGATAACCAAAATGCCTACGGACACCGCGACATTTTGGCTCATCTGAAAACGAAATTTTGACTGCCGACTAAGACGACAAAAGAGAGTGGGGTCTCTTTT
>JALONZ010000165.1 GCA_025454675.1 Anaerolineae bacterium
ATTGGCAATTTCAACCGTCAAATCCAAATTCTTGTCTTTCACCAAACCAATACCGATGGATTTTACACCCTCAATCACCGGTTTCATCTCAAAATATGTAAATTTGAGGTCGAGTTTTTCGGCGGCGATTTTGGCTTGGTCAAGAATTTCATTGATGAGATACAGCAAGTGTTGACCGCTATTATAAATTGTCGAAAGGTCTTGTTCTTGCATCTCTGTGAGCGGACCGTCAATCCCTTTAAGCATCACACGACTAAACCCGATAATCGAATTAAGCGGTGTGCGTAACTCGTGGCTCATATTCGCCAAGAAATCACTCTTCAGGCGGTCAAGTTCCATCAATTGTTGGTTAGAGAGTTGCAATTCTTCACGCAATTGTGCCGATTGTATAACCGCCGACAACGACCCCGCCATCGTGAGGAGCAATTGCAATTCCTCATAACCATACGCATTCTGGCGGTCGGCTTCTAAGATAATCATGCCAATCAGTTGGTTGGTAAAGACCAGTGGCACAATCGCAACCGCTTGGGTATCGGGGTGAATAGGCAAATAGCGTTTTTCGTCTTCCAGTGAGTTGACCAAAAACGGTTGCTTATTCCCCGCGACTAGGCTAATCAGACGGTCGGGGTCATCTAAACGCACCTCTTCTAATTCGGATAACGGGGCTTCTGTGCCAGCGACTGCCACAGGCTTGAGGGTCTGATAGGCATTGCGTTTATTAAATGTATCTTCATAGGTGACTGGAATATAGACCACCACCGCATTCGCGCCGAGCGATTTATAGAGTTCATCCGCCACATTCACAAAGGATTGTTCGAGTGTCTCGCCCGAAACGGCGGATGCGGTCACATTGAATAAGAAACCCATATTTTCGGCTTGTGATTGGGCGGTCTTATACAAACTGGCATTATCAATTGCCACCGAAATTTGGGCGGCTAAGGTGGTGAGCGCCTTCACATCTTCTTCAGAAAAGGCATTCGGTTGATTCGACTGCACATCTAACGCGCCAACCACATTGCCTTTAATGATGAGGGGCAATGCCATTTCGGAACGGGTGAGTGGCAAATAGGGATTTGGACGGTGGACGACTTCGGCATCAGCCGTATCGGATGCAATTTGTGGCTCGCCTGATGCGGTCACTTGCCCAATCACGCTCACAGAGCCTTTTTGCAGTTTATGTTTGATGGCAAGCAGTTTTTCGCCCGACTCGCCCGTGCTGGCAACCAATTGGGCATAACGGTCTTGTTCATCCATCAAAAACACTTGAACATGGTCATAACCAAAGGAGTCTTTAATCAGTTCAACTGTTTTAGGCAACAGTTCATCCAAATTCAACAATTGCGCCGCATTTCGGCTGACCTGTGATGAAGTCTCTAATTGACGCGCACGCCGTTCTGTTTGTTCCAACAAATACGAGGCTTCCATCGAAAGCGAGGCTTGTTCGGCAAAGGCTTGATAAGTCCGAATTTCACGGTCATTATGGGTATGGGTCTCGGATGAACTGAGCCAAATTGCACCAATGGCACGTTTTGGGACGCGCAACGGCACAACAATCACCGATTTCGCGCTCATCGCGTCCACGCCCAACCGCACAATTGGGTCTAATTCAACGGCATCCGCATCATCTATGGTGGTGACTTCTCGGCTTGCCAACAAATCCCACGCGGGGAATTGGTCGCGTGTCAAACTCATCCCCGCCAAGTTAATGGCATCACCTTCACTCCAACTGGCAGCCATACGAATGGTGGCACCAGGGCTGTGCCAGTCACCTGTTGTATCCAACAAGGTGATGAACACCTGATTGATATGCGGTGCAATCAGATAATTCACCAACACATCCAAAATTTCTTGTTCATTAGAGGCATTCGACAAGTTACGGCTGGCTTGATAGAGGGTGCTGGTTTCTTCTAACGAATTTTGAATTTGGTCAAACAACATAAAGGTGTTCAACACAACCGACGCGCCATCGGCGAGGGTATTCAAATAGCGGTCTTCACTCTCGACGAAGCGGTGAATGTCGCGGTATGCCAACACCAAAAAGCCGATATTGACATCTTTGGGGCGCAGGTGAATGGCGGCAAATGACAGGATACCCGCTTCTAACAAGGCTTTTTCGGCGGGGTCGGCGGGAACACTCTCAATAATTTCTTCAAGGTCATTGATATACACACCACCACTGGGGATATTATAGTCCGCAAATATGCTGACAAAATCAACAAAAGGCATATCGGGTTTAGACAAACTCACGAGGGGCATTCCGCCCAATTGCAACCCAGATTCTGGCGCAAGATACCCAAAAACATAATCGGCATCAAATGACAATAATGCCTCTTCTAAAACGACAATCAGTTGGTCAACATCACGGGCGCGGGCGATATTATTGGTGGCATTATACAATAGGCGAACTTCACGCACTGTAGACAATTGTGATTCGAGGAGCAACCGATTATCAATGGCAGTGGCAGACACATCACGCAATTGGGTAAAAATACGACTACTATCGAGGTTAATCCCATGCAATTTGTCAGCTACCACCACTATCCAACCGAATGGTTTTTCGCTGGTAGATACGCGGATGGGCATGGTGGTTAACGATTGAATCCCCGCTTCAAATAGGGCTTGGCGGTTGGTCTCTGGCACATCGGCATAATTATCCAAATCTTCCACAAGGATGGATTCATCATCGCGTAGGAAGGGGAACAACACATCCGCCGAATCAATCAGGTGAACATGACTGCGGATGACGGTCAATTTTTGATGAATATCCCAAACGACGATATACGCATCTGTTGGTTGTTGTAACACAATGTGCGAAATGACCACATCCAACACATCATCCAGGCGTGTCGCTTCGGCAAGTTGCCGTTGGGCTTCATATAATGACAATGTTTCGTGAAGGTTCTCTTGTAAGGTATTTTCCAGTGTCCGCAAACTGGTGATGTCTTGAAGCGCAACAACGATTTGCTTGATAACCCCATCTTCATCTTTAATCGGCGCGGCGTTCACCAACAAGTCGGTTCTGATGCCATTTGCCATCACTGCCACATCATCAGTTGCGGCTTCTGCGCCTTTTTCTAATGCCAAGAAGATGGGCATTTCTTCTTGGGGATACAACATCTGTGTCCCTGTGCGATAAAGATTATAACGTTCAATGCTAAATGGCTCATCAAATTCAATCGTTTGCCCCAAATACAATTCGGCTTGTTCGTTGGCTTGAATCGGTTTAAGCGTCCGCGGGTCTAATACCAACACACCCGCAGGCAGGGTTTCCAAAATAGATTTGAGATTGCGTTGTTCTTGTTGTGTTTGGCGGAACAAGCGGCGATTTTCCAGCGCAATCGAAACTTGCGTGGCGAGTGTTTCTACCAATTGTTGGTCACGGGTATCTAAGTCTTCGCCCTCAATCGAGCGTCCCATCATGATAACCCCATAACGTTGACCGCCCAAGATGACCGGTGTGGCAATATGTTTGCCCCAAAATTGGGCTATGCCGTCTTTCACCATCTCATCCATCATCATCACACTGGGATAAGTGAGTGGTGAATTGACCAATAATGTGCTTCCACGACGCAGGCTATCAATCAGAGGCAATTCAAAATAAAAACTGTATTGCAATTCCATGATATTTTCAAAACCAGGGATTTTGCCCACCAACACCTCAAGCAAATCGGGGTCGGTTTCGCTGACGCGCATCATGAGCCAACGGTCAAAATTGGTTTCTTCGGCAACACGGGCAAAAATTTCATCCAACCCTTGTGTCATATCTTCACCCGCCACACGGTTTGCCAATTGCGCCGCTTCGGATAGCGCCAACGCACGTTGGGCTTCAAGTTGGGCGCGGGATGCCTCGAATCGGGCTTCTTCCACCAAACGCAGGTTATCCAGCGCGATGGCGATTTGGTCAGCAAGCGCCATCATAAAACGGGTGTATTGTTCATTAAATGCGCGGGGGCGTTCATGTTGACACACCACCACACCAAACCATTTCACGCGCGAGCGTATCGGCGCGATTGCCATGCTCCATGCGCCCGTTTCTAATAACCGCGAGCGCAACTCTGGTTCATTTTTGAGTATCGGGTCATCGGCTTGAATGACATTTTCAAATACCAATGCCGTCTCGCGCCCTTCCGTCAGTCGCCCATAGGGCAAATCATCCGCCGAAAGGCGTTCCCCTTTTGCATATTGAATCGTCGGGTTGGCTTGGTTGCGCCAATCATGCGCCACTTCCAAATAGGGGGCATTTGGTGTTGGATAGGGCCAAGCGAGGAATAATGTAATCCCCAACGCATTTTGTGTTTTCGACTCGGCTTCTTGTAATAAGAATGGGCGGGCTAAATGTTCGACTGCCGACATATACAAGCGGTCAAAATCTTGGGCAGTGGTGATGGCACGGCTGGCAACATACAACCGACTGGTCTCATCCAACGCCGATTGTGCGGTTTGGAGCAAGCGCCGAATTTGAATTTGACTGCTCATCTGCCCTGTTAGCGCCCGATACACCTCATAATCGGTGGCTTTCATATCATGCAGTTGGGCAGATGTGATATGAAAAAGCGCAATCGGTTGGTTGGCGCTAAACAAGGGGAAAATCGCCATAAACCGATACCCTTGTGCGCGTATCCACTTGACCGGATTGGGCGCATTGGGGTTGCTGGGCATTTCATCCTGAATAATTTCTGGGTTACGTATCCGCATCGGCGAATCGGGGGTGATGAAAATGGGATACACGGTATCCAACTCTTTCACCGCGCCACCATCTGACTGGGCAACCATCCGCGCCTGTGTGGGCCACCCTGTTGCATCAAGGTCGCCCTCTAATAAACTGAGTGCAAAATTCAGTTTGGTATCGGTGTTGGTGGCAACCGCCGCATACACCAAATCTTTTGCGGTTTGAGATGTGTTGATAATCCGACTGGCGGCATACAAGTTTTCATTCCGCGCCACTTCTAATTCGGTTTGGCGCAATAACAGACGGTTATCAATCGCCACACCCGCTTGGTCACTGAGGGCGCTGAAGATGCGTCCTTCACGCTCACTAAATTGGCGGGATTGATGAAAGGTGATGGTGATAAACCCGCGCCATATCCCACGCACACTCAATGGGATGAGTACCAGCGCCAACGCATTCAGGCGCTCCAATAGCGTATTAAACAAACGGTCTACCCGCGCATCTTGGGTGGCATTATTGATGAGTGCGATGCGGTCTGGCTTCACATCGCGCAAAAATGGATGGTCAGCAAGGCGCACCCGCAACCCAACCAAATTTTCATCACCCACCTCGCGTTGGCGGATGGAATAATCTGCCACCAATTCCCCCCAAATAGGCGCACCATTATCTTCAACTTCTGCCTCATTAAACATCCAAATTTGCCCACCAGAAGCGTCTGTCGTCATGGAGACGATGATGGATTGCAGAATTTCATCAAGCGTATTGGCTTCATTCAGATATTGGCTCAATTGATACAATGTGGATGTTTCGGTAAGGCTGTTTTGTGTTTCTTGGAATAAGCGTGCATTTTCAATTGCCAACGCCACACGGCTGGCGACTGCTTGCAAAATCACACGGTCGCCATCGCTAAATTCTTGCCCCGTATTAGGCAATGCGACCATCTCGCCAATATTTTCGCCACGAATAAGA
>JALONZ010000166.1 GCA_025454675.1 Anaerolineae bacterium
ACTCGATGAAGAGGCAAATCAAATGGCGGTCACTATTCCGAAAATGACGCGGATTGCTGTGGCTGGCGATAATAACCCCATCATACCTATCTAAAGCCTCTAAATACGATTCTTCTGCCATGTGCGATACGTCCAATATCGCAGAAAAATTCATCATGACATCTAATAATTCGTGTCCCAATGGGGTTAGCCGACCGGGTTCACCTGTGCCACCACAATACCGAGTCGCACGCCACGCGGGTCCCACAATCCGCACCCCCTGCTCATACCACCATTCAAATTGACGCGGTTCTAAAATGGGGTCGGCATTTTCCATCAACAACACCAAGCCTTGCACCCGTTGCGTGACGGGGACATCATCCGCCCATGTCGCCAAAACTGCGTCCAAATCGGCTTTGTTGTGAATGAGGCGCAAACGTGGTTCTTCATCTATCAGGCGTTTATACACATCCAGTTGGGCTTCACCGGCTTTCATGGCTTCTTTGGCATTGGTATATAACACCGCATCATTGCCAATGGGGGGCATTTTGCCACGCGGTTCAGTGAAAATGGTCGCAAAAACCAATGCCACCCGCCCCGCAATCGCTTCGGGCAATCCGAGCATGGCACGCCCCACATACCCAACCACAGGGCTATTGGCTTCATCGGCACGTTTTTTGAGGGCGCTGATACGATAATCGCGTCCATACGATACGGTATTAAACGCAATATCTTGGTGTGCATCTATAATGAACATGATGTGCTACTTTCCAAATCCTAAAATCTCATTCATTATAGGCGATACAAGCCAAAATAGCACGAAAAACGTGTGCATTTTGACCAATGTTCACCGTATCAAGTCATTGTTGTAATGGCGTATTAATCTTTATCAGGCAAAATCATGGATGGAAATCGTGTAAGAATGATTATTGCACAACCATCTACATAAAAAAGTTGTTTTCAGAAAGGGTATTCATGGAAAATGCAATTTCTACCCCAAAACCCCGTGTTGGGCGTGTCAGTTTTTTGATGGGGATGCTCATCGGCGCATTATTCACCCTGCCCCTACTCGCGTTACTCTATCTGGCAGATAACCTGCTTGGTTTGCCATTTTTGCCATTCGATGTATTCAGTTTTGTACGTGATATTTTGCCCGGTTGGGTACTCACCACAGGCATTGATAGCATGGTCGCCGTCATCCGCCTATTCGGGCTAGATACCGATACCACCGCCAAAATTGCCGAACAATGGATGGCAATCGGCATGGTCGTGGCTGTGGGCGCGGTTTTTGGTGGTATGGCTTATATCACGATGAATTTGGTCAAAAAGCAATTTGGTATGATTGGCTTATTTGAAGGTCTCACACTCGGCGCATTAATGATGCTCATCGTAGCAGGCAAAAATGTGAGTGCCACCGCCGACCCGATACTCAGTTTGGTGTGGATAGTCGGGTTATATGCGTTGTGGGGATTGGCTATCGCCTGGGCATATCAACAATTGGTAGATATTCGCGCCCGCGAAATTGCCCCTCCGCTTGAGCCAAGCACCACCACATTAGACCGTCGCAAATTTTTGATTCAAGTCGGGGGTGCAACCGCCACCATCACTGCCGTTGGCGCAGGGCTGGGCGCATTATTGCGAACCGATGTGGATACATCCGATGCGTTTGAAGTGGATACCACAGGCGAAACCATCACATCTGCCACCACAACCGAGACAGGCTCATCGGTATTCACCGAAAATCTAGCCATACCCAAAGGCACACGCCCCGAAATCACGCCACTCGATGACCATTATCGCATTGATATTAGCGCCATTCCGCCTGTCGTGGATGGCGAAAGTTACCGCCTAAAAGTGCATGGCATGGTCACAGAACCGCTCGAAATTAAACTCACTGACCTTGTAGAAAATTATGAACCCGTCAATCAGTATATCACCTTGTCGTGCATCTCCAATTCAATCGGGGGCGACCTCATCAGCACCACCACATGGACGGGCATCCCGTTTCGGGTGTTGATGGAAGCATGGGGTGTTGACCCATTGGCACAATACGCCAAAATTTTGGGCGCGGACGGTTTCGATGAATGGGTGCCGTTGGGTGTGGCGCGGAATGATGACCGCATGATGCTCACCTATGCGTGGGATGGTCAACCGCTCAAACAAAAACACGGCTTCCCGCTACGGATTTATATCCCCGACCGTTATGGCATGAAACAGCCCAAATGGATTACAGATATTGAATTTGTGCGCGAGTGGGGCGAAGGTTATTGGGTGCGCCGTAATTGGTCAGAACAAGCCCTCGTGCAAACCACATCGGTGATTGATACGGTTGCCCAAGATGAGATTTATACCGAAAACGATGTCACATATGTGCCGATTGGGGGCATTGCCTACTCTGGCGCAAAAGGCATTTCTGCGGTAGAAATAAAAGTGGATGATGGCGAATGGATGCCTGCCCAACTGCGGACTCCGCTATCGGATACCACATGGGTTCAATGGCGTTTCGATTGGGCATTCACACCCGGTCAACACACCTTTTATGTCCGCGCCAAAGAACGTGGTGGCAAGGCACAAATCGAATCGAATGCACCAGTCCGCCCTGATGGTGCAACAGGCTTACATAGTCGTAGGGCGACATTAGATTCACCTTCTGGAGCATAACAATCATGAGCGCAAACACACCCAAACCTATCGGCGGAACAGATTTTATTACCAAAGCACCCCCGCATGGGTTTGGGATGCGCTTTCATGTGCATGACGATGGGCATATTTCCGGAAAAATTCGCATTCAAGCCGATAAGCAGGGACCCCCAGGTCATGTACACGGTGGCGCACTCATCGCCTTATTAGACGAAGCGATGGGCGCAACCGCATGGTATGCGGGGCATCAGGTGGTGGCGGTACACCTCAGTTTTGACCTCAAAGCCGCCGTCCCGTTGGATACGGAAATCACCGTGCAAGGCGAAATTCAAAGCAAAGATGGGCGAAAAATTTGGACAATCAGCCGTGTCATGTTGCCTGATGGTCGGGTGGCGGTTGAGGGGCGTGGCTTATTTTTAGAAAGTCCACAATTTTTTGAGGAGAGTGGGAATATTTCACCATTCACCCCACTGGAAGAATAAAGAAAACCCCTGTTGAACAAAATTACTTTTTTCAGATATAATGAAGAATGTTACTATATACAGTCACTCATTCCCTGTGATGGTAACATTTTCCCGTTTATGTATTTATAGCGTTTGTGATGCTTGTGGCAGAAATGCCCCCTCACAGCCATCATCCGTGAGATAAACCAATCATCATGAAGGCTTAGGAGTATTTCTCATGGCAAGTATTGATTTTATCTCCCGTATCATCGGTCTTTTTGTGTTTACCATCTTAGGGGCGCGTATCGGCACCGATTTTGCGCCATCCATTGACCTCCCCCCCGATGCTGGCGCAGTAATTATCGGTTTGGTCGGGGCATTGGTCGGTCTCATCCTCACCCCATGGATAACGGTTCGTCCCGTACAAGCCATGAATAAGACCATCCGCGAAATGCCGATTCATGTGTTTTTTGTGGCGATGATGGGGGCGTTTATTGGGCTTGGGATTGGGCTGATGCTCTCCTATCCCCTGTCGTTATTGCCGACACCCTTCAACAATATCATCCCACCAAGTGCTTCATTGGTATGTGGTTATATCGGCGTGACGGTATTTCGCAATCGCGCCCGCGAAATTTGGGATATGCTGTTTGATAGGGCAAATTCCAAAATCGCACGCGCCGTTGCCGCCCAGTCGTCACGCCAGATGTTGGTAGATACCAGCGTGTTGATTGATGGTCGCATCGTAGAAATTTCAAAGACGGGCTTTTTGGGTGGCACATTACTCATCCCGCGTTTTGTGATGACGGAATTGCACCAAGTCGCCGATTCATCCGATACGCTACGGCGCAATCGCGGACGGCGCGGGCTGATTAAAATGAACGAGTTACAACGCAATAACATCACACCCGTCAAAGTGATTGATGACGATATAGACGACATCCTCGAAGTGGATAATAAACTGGTGGCGCTGGCAATTCAAATGGAAGCCTATTTGCTCACCAATGATTACCCCCTCAGCAAAGTGGCAGAATCGCAAGGTGTGACCGTTTTAAATATGAATTTATTGGCGAATGCGGTGCGCTCGGTGTATATCCCCGGTGAAACTTTCCCGCTTCATATCATCCAAGAAGGTCGGGATAATGGGCAAGGCGTTGGTTATTTGGATGACGGCACGATGGTCGTGGTCGAAAACGGTAAGGATTATATTGACCGCACCGTGCGCGTCACCGTGACCAAATTGATTAACCGCGAGGCGGGGCGCATGATTTTTGCCGTGCCAGAAGGTATGCAGTAATATCAACCATATTGATGGAATGAGACAGATACTTACAGGCGGTGTGAGGTAGTGCCTCACCCCTACAAACCAAATTATTTTTGAGGGTAATGTAAGGGCGCAACATGTTGCGCCCCTACACATCTATAACACACAGGAAAAACACCTATGACAGACAAAAAACGCATCCTCACAGGGGATAGACCAACTGGCAAATTGCATTTGGGGCATTATGTTGGGTCGTTGGCAAATCGGATTCGCTTGCAACATGAATACGAAAGTATTTTCATCATCGCCGATTTGCACATGCTCACCACCAAAAATAGCAAAGAGGAAATCGCCGAGATTGATAAAAATGTGCGCGATTTAGTCCTCGATTCCATTGCATCAGGCATCGAACCGCAAAATGTGACATTTTATTTGCAATCGGGCATCCCCGAAATTCACGAAATTTATACCCTTTTGCAAAACATCGTCACCGTGTCACGACTAGAACGCATCCCCAGCCTAAAAGATATGGCACGCGCCGCCAATATCGAAATGCCATTCGGGTTATTGGGCTATCCCGTGTTGCAATCGGCAGATATTTTGCATGTGAAGGCGCATCTTGTGCCTGTGGGCAAGGATAACATCGCCCACATCGAAATCACGCGCGAAATTGCCCGCCGTTTTAATTATCTCTATGGTGAGGTGTTCCCCGAACCTGACGGTTTGGTCGGCGATGTGCCGACACTCATCGGCACAGACGGACAAGCCAAAATGAGCAAAAGCCTCAATAACGCCATCATGCTATCCGATGACCCCAAAACAGTGGAGAAAAAAGTGCGGGGCATGTTCACCGACCCCAACCGTGTGCGGGCAGACATCCCTGGCACCGTAGAAGGCAACCCAGTGTTCATCTATCACGATGCGTTCAATCCGAATATCGCAGAAGTGGATGACCTGAAGGCACGTTACCGTGAAGGGACGGTAACGGATGTGGAGGTGAAAGAAAAATTGACGATTGCCATCAACACGTTCCTCGCGCCCATTCATGCCCGCCGTGAGCAATACATGGAGACGGGTTTGGTGGATGAAATCATCGTAGAAGGCACAGAAAAAGTCCGTGAAATCACCCGCGCCACCCTATTCGAGATGAAAAAGGCGATGGGCTTAACAGGGGTGTGGAATCGGATTAAGCGCAAAGCAGAGGAACGCGCCAAGAAAAAAGAAAAGGCGTAATCCGTAAAAAACAAGTAGCAACTTAAGGCGTTTACCCCACCCCCTAACCCCCTCCCCATTGCATG
>JALONZ010000167.1 GCA_025454675.1 Anaerolineae bacterium
GGGCGCGCACCAATCCGCTCATGCAAGGCAAATTCAGGTTCACCCCACATCATCGGCGCATTGGCAACGGCTTTCCATTCGCGTTCAATCCATTCCGCCACAGGCGACCATAAGGCTTTTTCTTCTGGGCTAATGGGGCGCACATCGTCATAAAATGTAGGAACGGTCACTTTGCCATCAGGTGTGTGTAATTGCGCCAAAATTTCGGTCATGGCTTGAATCGGATTATGCACCGTTCCACCATAATGCCCACTATGCAAATCGCGTTGGGGTGATGTGATGATAAAATCCATCGTGATAATCCCACGTAGCCCATACACCAATGTCGGCTGATGTTGGTCAGGCATACTGCCATCCGATAAAATACACACATCCGCCCGTAATTTTTCGGGATTGTCGCGCACAAAATCAAAAATATGCGATGAATCCGTTTCTTCTTCGCCTTCAAATAGCAATTTGATATTCACAGGGCATTGATGGGTACTGATGAGGGCTTCAATCGCGCTCAGATGCGCCACGACATGGCTTTTGCTATCTACTGCGCCCCGCGCATACACTTTGCCGTCTTTGACTGTGGGTACAAATGGGTCGGTATGCCACCCATCCTCAATCGTGGCGGGTTGAACATCATAATGGCAATACAACAAAATCGTCGGGGCATGTTCACCTGCGCCATGCCATTCGGCAAAGATGAGCGGTTGCGAGCCTGCCCGCCGATGAATTTCGGGATGCAAACCAATCCGATTCATGTGCGATACCAACCATTGGGCGGCGCGTTCCACATCATTCGCATGTTCTGTGAGGGTACTCACACTAGGTATAGCGAGCAGTTCAAATAAATTATTTTCAAATTGTTTAGCATGATTCTGTGCAAATTGATGCGGGGTCGTCATGATAAAAATATCCTTTTTATATGGGATAACTGGCTATCCAAGCCATTTCTAAATTAAATTCACCAAATTGTTTTTCGGTGATAATCAAACCGCAATTACTCACATAACTGAGGTTCATGGGCGGTGCGCCCGCCAAAATCGTACCAAATATCATCGGTTGGAAGCGCGAAAACGGCAAATACACCGTCTCCCACATATTCGGCTCGGTATCAAAGCGTGTTTGGTAACGGATTCGCATATTATTGGCACACCGAATCACAAAGCCATAGGTTTTACCATCCCCATAGATATGCAAGGCAATGCCACTGGCATTTGACAAATCAAAGCGCACATTCGGCGACATGACCGAAGCGAATCCGCCATTATTTTCCAGTGAGACCAAACCAAAAAAACGGGCAGAATTGCGACCTGTGGTTTCAATTCGGCTATATGACATGCCACCCATAACCACATCATCTATGGGCGACCACCGAATTTCATCAGAATTGCGAAAATCAAAGAGCATCATCACAGATAATCCAAATCTGTTTGTATCAACCTGCCTTTATTATAAATCAGCAACGGATAAGTGACAAAAATTTTACAAACAAATTGCACAATTTCCGCTATACTAGGGTGGAAAGGTGGTTTATAGATGGCGAAAATTAATCCATTAACAGGCACACGACTTGGGCAGTATGAACTGAAAAATTTGCTCGGTAAAGGTGGTATGGGCGCGGTGTATCAGGCGTATCAGCCCAATTTAGAGCGCGATGTTGCCGTTAAGGTCTTATCTGGCGACTTTATTGAAGACACCCAATTTGTTCAACGATTTATCCAAGAGGCAAAAATTTCGGCATCGCTAGAACACCCTAATATCATCACCGTACATGATTATGGCGTGGAAAATGGCACAAGTTATGTGGTGATGCGCTTGCTAACCGGTGGCACACTGGAAGATAAAATCACCCAACGGGGCAAATTTGCACCCAAAGAAGCGTTACGACTCCTCACACCATTGGCGGATGCACTGGAATACGCCCATCAAAAAGGGGTGTTGCATCGGGATATAAAACCCTCAAATATCATGTTTGATGACCAAAACCGCCCCTATTTGGTAGATTTTGGACTGGCAAAATTAGCAAATCAAAATTTATCGCTCACCGCATCCGGTTTTATGATTGGCACGCCCAACTATATGTCACCTGAGCAATGGAAAGGCGAAACCCTCACCCCCGCCTCTGACCAATACGCCTTTGCGACAATGGCGTATGAGGTATTGACGGGAAAAATGCCGTTTGATGCCGATTCGACCTACGCCCTCATGCACAAACATCTGCACGAAACCCCATCCGATACCACCGAAAAAACGCGCCTCTCCAAACCGATTTACACCGTCATTTTGCGCGGGATGGCAAAAAATCCTGATGAACGTTATCCATCGGTCAAAGCCTTCATGAAGGCACTCATCAGCGCGGTTGAAAGCGGTGCGGGGGTTAGCGATGGGCAATTTGTACCGCCAGTTAAGCAATCAGATGTGTCGCAACCGACTCCACCGTTTATCATTGCACAGAAAAAATCATCCAATCGGTTATGGCTGTGGTTGGGTATAATGATTTTTGGTGTGGCTATTATTGGCGTGTCCGTTTGGGCAATCAGGCGGGCAAACACATCGGCAGATAATACCGAACCGTTGCCAACACGGGTCATCGTAGACGACAACACCCCCACCCCGCAACCATCCACTACACCAGAACGCCCAATTATCAATAATATGACACTCACCTCTGCGAGACGGGCATTTGATGAGGCAAATTATCGCTTGGCGCTGAGTTTATATAACCGTACCATTGAGAATAATCCGAATGTGGCGCAATTGCATTATGAACGCGCCTTGACCTATTACAGTCTCAAACGCACTAATCAAGCGATGAATGACCTTGATATGGCGATTGAGATTAACCCCAATCTGGCACAAGCCTATTTGCTCCGTGCGCGGATTTATGGTGAAGATGAAAAATTTGATGAAGCACTCGCAGATTTGAACCAATATTTGGCATTAGAAGCCTCACCTATCCCCGAAGCATTAGAAGCCAAAGGGACATTAGAGGCTTTGGTCACGCCCTAATCAGAAGCCCATACCTTTACCGATGAGTTCTTTCATGATTTCGTTTGTGCCACCGCCAATCGGAGCCCAGCGCGAATCGACATAGGCTTTGGCGATAGCATATTCCATCATATACCCATAACCACCGTGTAGTTGCAGGCACTCATCAAGCACGCGCTTTTGCATATCGGTCGTCCACCACTTTGCCATCGCCGCCGTATCCGCGGTCAATTCGTCGCGTGTGTGCAATTCGATGCAATGGTCAACGAATGCCCGTCCAATTTGGATTTCAGTTTTCATCTCAGCCAGTTTGAACCGCGAATTTTGGAATGTGCCAATCGGTCTGCCGAAGGCTTGGCGAGATTGACAATAATCTATCGTCCAATCCAGCGCGGCTTCTGCGCCTGCCACCGCCCCTACCGCGATAATCAGGCGTTCTTGTGGCAATTGATTCACCAGATAGAAAAAACCCATGCCTTCATCCCCAAGCCGATTCGCAACGGGGACGCGCACATCTTCAAAAAACAATTCGGCAGTATCTTGTGCGTGCCAACCCATTTTTTCGAGGTTACGTCCGCGCACAAAACCCTCCATACCGCGTTCCACAACCATCAGACTCATGCCACTATGCGCTTCTTCGGGGTTGGTTTTGCACGCCACAATCACCAAATCGGCATTAATCCCGTTGGTGATGAATGTTTTTGACCCGTTCATCACATAATGGTCGCCGTTCAAAATAGCGCGGGTTTTCATGCCTGCCAAATCTGTACCACCAGACGGTTCAGTCATGGCAATAGCGATAATCTGCTCCCCGCTACACAATTTGGGCAACCAGCGCCGTTTTTGCTCCTCATTCCCAAAGTGCAAAATATACGGCACAGCCACATCCGTTTGTAAGCTAAATCCGGGTCCTGTGCAATTGGCGCGTGCCATTTCTTCGGCGAGGATGACATTATAGCGAAAATCATCCACCCCGCCCCCGCCGTATGCTTCAGGGACATTCATACATAATAACCCCGCCCCGCCTGCTTTTATAAACACGTCACGCGGGACAATACCCGCTTTTTCCCAATCTTCATGATGGGGCTTAATCTCTTTTTCGATAAAACGCCGAACAGTTTCTCTGAACATCAGGTGTTCATCACTAAAAAGGGTTCTTTTCATCATATTTACAACCTCAGAAAACAATCTCAATAAAATTGTTTACAAAATACATGCAAATTATCATATCTGTAAGGGCGCAACATGTTGCGCCCTTACAAGCCATAATAACATGCAAAACACAATCTAGCACTATTCTTCATACCCCGATAAATCAGGCATTTCCGTCACAAATTTGATGTTCATCGCATCCACACATGACACATCGAGGGGTGCAGTCGGGTTATCAATGAACGCCAACGCAATCGAAAGTGGGCAATCACCCCCATCAATCGCCGAGTGACCAAGCCCTCTAAATTCGACATAGGTGCTATTGCTCAAGGTTTCGGCGGCGATGCGTCCCCAAACGGGTGGGGTTACGGGGTCATAATTGCCTGCATACACCAATGTGGGAATATCGCTGAATATCGCCTCATCTTCAATTTGGGGCGCGGTGGCGGTTTGCCATAACGCGCACGATTCCGCCAAGCCGTCTAATTCTGCCAAACTGTCATATTGTGGGGGTATTGTGACTGTTTGCATCAAGGCTTGTTGGTCGGCAACGGAATTGAATGGGACTTCTTCATAACATTCATACGCATCATAAACACCTTGCGTATCTTCAACATCTTCGGCGGTGAGGACGGTATATAACAATGACATTTGGTCATCTGCCACATCCGCCAACAATTCTTCTAAATAACTGGCATCATCCTCATCCAAATAGGCATATACAATATCCAGCAACCCTTCCGCCGTCATATCCCATTCATACAATTCATCTAATAAACTGTCATAGGTGTCATCATCGGCATATTCAAGGATATAATACAGTTCATCCGCAAATGCCGTTATGGGGTCGGGGTCGTATGCTTCTTCATCATAAATGGGCAAAAGTCCATCATTCAGGGCTTCTAAAACACTGTAACCACCATTTGCCAATTCATCTATCATCAATGGCAAATAGGGAATGATAGTCGCATCATAAAACCACTGAAACATCATATTCAACAAAGTAGTGCCATCTAATGCTGTGCCATCTGATAAGGTAATCGGTGTGGCATTAATTTCATCTATCAGGGCATAAAATCGATTTTCGAGGTCGGGGAAGGCACTATTACACGCAGAATCAGCCACACAATCATCAAACATCTGGCGGAATGACCCATAGGCGCTGATGACCTCTTCTTCATAGGCATCTACCACAGGCGGATAAACCGAATCTATGATGACACTCCGAATCCCGTCTGGATAATCGCGCATGACATTCAGCGCCAAGCGTGTGCCATACGAAATCCCGAACAAATTATATTCGGGATAGCCCAACATCGTCATCAAATCTGCCATATCATTGGCATTATTGATGGTATGATAATCGGCAATATCCACGCCTTCGGCTGTAAATCGTTCCCGACAAGCCACAATCGCATCAGCATAGGCTTGTGCATCGGTTTCATCCACGCCTTCCGTCTCTTCGCAATATAAACGCGGATA
>JALONZ010000168.1 GCA_025454675.1 Anaerolineae bacterium
GCGGGCGTGTGGTCAGGACTGAAAATTGGCGCACGTATATCCCAACTGAACCCGCACCATCGCAAGTCTATCCCGATTTGGTGCAATTGAATTTGCTCCTCGATGAAGCGCGTGCGAATATCCGTGCCTTTGAAGAAAGCACCAATATCATCAACACCTTGCGGACATTGACGGTAGACGAATAAGGGCTAATTTTATGGATGACCGAAAAACATTGGCATTAATTGCACATGATGGCAAAAAAGCAGATATGGTCGCCTTTGCCCTGCGTTTTAAGGATGTGTTGGAACGGTATAACCTGATTGCCACCAGCACCACAGGCTCGTTATTGGCAGATAAATGTGGTTTGCCTGTAACACGCATGTTATCGGGTCCCATAGGCGGTGATGCCCAAATTGCCGCTCAAGTGGCGGAAGGCAAAGTGGAAGCCGTATTCTTTTTTGTAGACCCATTAGGGAAGCATCCACATGACCCCGATATTCAAAGCCTGATGCGGATATGTAATGCTCATAATGTGCCATTGGCAACCAATTCCGCCACTGCCATGTATGTCATCTCTGAGAAGGCGTTATAAATCTAAATCGTTTTCAAATTATGCTGTAAGGGCGCAACATGTTGCGCCCTTACAAAATGACCAGTTGGGGATATATGGTGGTCATTCGCGCCATTCGGCACGATGAACTGTCCACGCCAATAATCTATCGGTGATGAAGGCTTGCACCAGCACCATCGCCAATGCCCCCGCGCCCAAAAAGATACCATACGGAATCTTTGCCCATAGCGTGCCTGCATATAACCCCAGATATAAAAATATCACGCCCCAATCGGCAAATAGACTAAATCCGAGTAGCAATATCCACACGCCCCATGTTGGGATGTAACTGGGGCTATTGGGAGAAAGCAATTGATTCGCCAGTTGTTCATCGCGCAGGCTGAGGAATAAAATGACAAAACCGCCTGCGAGTAGGGTTTGGAGCATGACCAAAAAGATTTGTATCATGGCGACATATAAGCGTTTTTGCACCCATGTGGATAACCATAAGCCCAACGCGGCATTGATGCCGACACCCGTCATCGGCATGAGCAGGCTGGCGGTGATGCCCATCACGACCAACATCAGAACACCCCATTGGGGTAATTTGGGTGTGATATTCGCCGATAAACTGCTCAGATATTCCCCACCAAATGCGGTGAGGTCATATAACAATGCGCCAATCAACACCAACCGCGCCAACCACAACACCAGCATCACAGGACGTAGCCGATAAAATACGGTGGTCGCCCAACGCGCACGGATGATGAAATTTGTGCCGTGATGGGTGGTGCGAATGGCATCCCATGTTTGCTTGGCTTTTTCTGTGGACACAAAATTAACAATCGGCAACAAGGCGGTGATGGATAACCCGACTTGCAAAATGAGCATCGCCCAAAATAGAAATTCAAACAACAACATGCTCAGGGGCAATTCAAATGGATTGGTTTGGAAAAATGTGCTGGCGTTGGCATATCCAATCATGGCGAACATGCCGATGATGAGCAACAACGATAAAAAGCCAATCACGCGCCCCCAACGGCTGGTTTTTTGCTCACCAGCCAGTAAATAACGCATGTGTGGGTGTGATTTTTGCGCCCAATCGGGTAATGTGCCTATGAGTCGTCTTATCACGATTTTTGCTCCATTTTCTCAATCCGCTCGGATAAATTGGTCTCTAATTCTTTGCGTAAAGCATCCCCCGAAACGGTTACACGTTGATTATAGCGGATATAATACAGGTGGGTCTGTGGCAATATCCCAATTTGTTTTTCAACCGCGTGGGCATAAATCGCCAATTGCAAATGATAGCGTTTTGCGTGGTTGATATAATCACGGTCGCGCACGGTGCTGGTTTTATAATCATAAATTGTCCAAACCCCATCCGTTTGGCACAACACATCAATCACACCGTGCAAAATATGCTCACCCCAATTGAACACAAACGGCAATTCCCGATAGACGGGTTTGGCGCGGTTAATCTCATCAAAAATGCGATTTTGTTCAAATTTTTTCAGTAGGGCGTAGGCTTCATCAATCACACCAACAGGCGCATCATCGCGCAAATCCACCCGCCACGCATAATTCTGTAAAATTTGGCGTAATTGCGCCTCATCCATGCGACTGGGCAAATGCCAATGACGGAGTGCTTCATGCACCATTTCGCCAATGCGCCGCGAGATGAGGCGTTCATCGGTTGTAATCACTTGTCCGATACGGTCTGGTGCATCATGAAAAACACGTTGGCGGAAGCGTTTGGCATAGAGTTCGCCTTCGGGCGGGTCTTGTTCGCTACTGCCCAAATCGGCGAGGGCAGTGGCGGATAGGTGTTTGGTCGGGGCGATGCGTTCAATACGGATAGCATCTAATAAGGGTAATGGGGCAGGGGTGATGGTATCAAAATCGGTATCCCATAAATCAGTGATGCGCGATTTTATGGGCGCGGTGACGGGTTGCCGATGTTGCGGGATGATGATTTGGGTGTCGTGAATTTCATTCGATTCGCGCCCCTCATCCAACAGGGTGAAAATGGTGTTTTCGATGTGTAAGGTCTCTATCACCGATTTTAACCAACCGCCATAACTCAGTCCGCCATCTTTTTTGGCGCTGACCATGCCACTGATATATAAATAATCGCCTGCGCGGGTTGTCGCAACATAGAGTAAGCGCAATGATTCGGCTTTGGCGCGTTCTGTGTTCAAAAAGCTGACCCATTCATAAGCGAATGGCTTGAATGCCTCGCCATCCATCACAATTTTACACGCGAATGTGCCACCCGCCTCATAAATGACCGGCGATTTTTCGCTCATCTCTTTGCTTTGGGCATCGGGGATGAATACGACAGGGTATTCCAGCCCTTTGCTGGCGTGAATGGTCATCAGGGTGAGCGCATTGCCCACTTCAATTGGGGCTTCACCCTCACGGATTTCTTTCTCGTTCAAATTGCGCCAATACAGCACAAATTCGCCTAGTGATAATGTGTGATACTCAGTCGCTTTTTGGATGAGTTTTTCGATGTTGCCACGTCGTCTATCACCATCGGGCAGACCGCTCAAAATGGCTAAATAATGGGTTTGGTCAATCGCCAAGCGCAATAAATCGGCTAGGGAGCGCCTGCCCAATTGAGCGCGTAACTCCGAAATGAGGTGATAGGCAGATGCCAGACGCGGTTGGTCAATGGTGGGGATGCGCCCATCGTCATGTTGTGCGAGGGTGTCCCATAAACGAGCATCCTCGCCTGATAATAGACGCAACGCTAATAATCCATCATCGCTGATGGCGAATAGGGGTGAGCGCAATGCGGATACCAGCGCCAATTCATCATACGGGTTATAAACCGCTTGGAGCAAATTGATAATATCCCACACTTCTTGACGGTCATAATAGCCTTTGCCCGCCACTGTGACAAATGGCAATCCCGCCTGTTTGAAGGCACTTTCATATACGCCGATATGGGTCATCCGTTTGAATAAAATGGCGATGTCATGATATTCAACGGGACGGTAGGCTTTTTTTTCTTTATCCCACACAGGGGTTTTTTCGCTGATGAGGCGCTGAATTTCTGCCGCGATATTTTCGGCTTCCCATGCACGGCGCGTATCGGGATCGAGTTTATCATTCGGTTTATCGGCGGTGTGATTATTGATGAGGAGCAAGCGCACCGGCGGGTAATCGTGTTCGGATGGGCGTTTGGCTTGCATCGGGTCGCCGTAGCTCACCTGAAAATTGCGGATGAGCGTGGGCAATTTTTCATCGCGTTGGAGCAATGTCCCAAACAGCCGATTAAACCAGTCAATCAGGCGCGATTGGGTGCGGAATGAGATGGTCAGCGCAGGATTTTCACCATCTGCGGATACAATGCGTTCTTTTACGGTGGTGAACACGCTCACATCTGCCCCGCGAAAGCCATAAATACTTTGTTTATCATCGCCAACCAAGAAGGTCATTTTGGTTTTATCACCACCGCCAAGTGCCTCAATGATGCCCCATTGGATGGGGTTGGTATCTTGAAATTCATCCACCATGAGATGCAAAATTTCTTTGCCCCGATAGCGCGTGATAATGGCTTCATTTTGGAGCAAGGCGAATGTCCGCCCTTCGAGGTCGTCAAAATCCAGCGCGGTTTGTTCGGTTTTGATGGTCTCATATGCCGTTTTGACCCGATGAATCATGCTTTGCCATAAGGGTTCAATCGTTTGCGCGTTGGTTGTGATGGTGGTACTAATTTGAATTTCTGCCAATTTTTCCATCAGATATTTAGCAAAATCGCGCAAGTCCATCAATATCTTTTTGGTGGTGGGGTCACTCACTTTTTTACGAAAACCCAGACCCGCGATGTCATCCAAATAGGTTAAGGCTTCATCTATGGATGGGGTGCTTTCTAAGCGATCGAGGCGGTCTATCAGCAATTCCCACCGTTCATCGGTATCACCCCATTGATACACACCCGCTTGTTTCGCCTTACCGATGAATTGGCGCACAAAAATGGCAATCAGTTCTTCATATGCACCATCCAAATCGGTTAAGGGTTGAATGCCCGCCGATAGCAAACTGGCGTTGGTGAGGATATTCCGCACCGCAAATTCGCCATAATCAGCGAATAAACGCAATTCGGGCGCGGGTGGATTTTCTTCTGAGATGGCTTCTAATACCGTTTGGACGGCTTGTTCAAGATAGAGCGTCGCTTCGACTTCATCCAACACGGCAAAATCGGGGTCTAAACCCGCTTCGGCAAAATTGGCGCGGAGCAAATTGGCACATAAGCCATGAATGGTATCAATTTGTGCGCCGTCAATCTCACTCAGCCACCCCGCCCAACGGTCTGCCCAGTCGGAATCGCCTTTTTTACGCGCTTGTAGATATTGTGCCTCCAATTTCATCCGAACACGGTCGCGCATTTCTTCGGCGGCTTTGCGGGTGAAGGTGATGGCGACAATATGATTCAGATGCCAATCGGGGTTGGCTTCTAATAGCGCCAAATATCGCTCCACCAAGACGTGTGTTTTGCCCGACCCCGCGCCTGCCGATACGATGACATTCTTTTTATGTTGTTTAACCGCAATTGCTTGTGCTGGTGTGAACATGATTATTCTTCATCCTCAGAGACGGCGCGGTAATGCCGACATAATTTACCAAATTCGCAATAACGGGTGCATAAGCCATTCGGTTGGGGTTTATTCGGCTCGACAGAAAAATCGGCTTCGCGTAAGGCGCTGATTTGCCCCGCGAGGCGTTTTTTGCCCGTATTCAACAGGTCATCATGCGATTGGGCATCGATGATGCCTTTGCCTTTCACATCCGCCAAATGCCAAAAGAAACCACCCGCTACGGTGTAGCCTTTGACGATTTGACGTACCGCCTCCATATACACCAACATTTGATAATTGCGCCCATCTGCCAGTTCGGTGGGTTTAATTTCGGTGCTACCAGATTTGTAATCCATCACCACCACATGCTTGCCGATGCAGTCTATGCGGTCAATTTTGCCCCGCACACGAATTTTCCCGACTTCATCATCCAGTTCAATCCAAACGGGTTGATTATCGAATCCAAAACCTGCTTCCAGCCGATAGGGT
>JALONZ010000169.1 GCA_025454675.1 Anaerolineae bacterium
TGGCGATGTTGCAATGATTTCTGTCCAATTGGGAGATGGTGGTTTGCTCGCAGTCCGCAAAATAGAATAACCCGAATCCTTTTCAATATCCTGTAAGGGCGCAACATGTTGCGCCCTTACACACCTCTACAACATACCTTTATGACGGTGTTCCCCCCGCCAAATCTGACCCGACCAACAATAACAACGTGAAAATCCAGATGGTGCTATTGCGGAGGGCGCGTTTATTTTTGCGTTGGGCGCTATATAAAATCACTGCGATTTGCAACCCGCCAATGAAGCGCAATATGCCTAAAAATTCACGGTAGGTCGAAAATGGCACGAACACCATGACCAGCGCATTGATGCCCAGTAAAATTGTCCAAATATCCCATGTTTTTTGGCGAAAATCGAGCCATGCCCGTTTGAGTCCCCATACTGTGGGTATGATGACGAATATCCCCAAAATAATCACAAAAATCAGCAATCCTGCGCCCCCCCGAATCAAAATACTCATCACATTGGCATCGGGTTGGGCTAGGGCATCCGTCACGGCTTGAATCACACTCGTACCGATTTGAATCACCCCACCAAATGGGATGATTTCAAAACTGGTCGCCATTGCCCCGCCAGACCCCACCCCGAACATCCCAAACATTTGATATAATGCCATCTGTAAAAATAAAAATGGTGTGATGCTAATAAGCGAAAACCAAAATACGCGCCCGAATTGGCGTTGTGTGAGCATCCATAAGGCGTATCCTGCCACGAACACGGCAGAGGTTTCTTTGCTGAGGATGGCTAACGCGAATAATCCCGCGCCCAAGAACCATTTATCATAGGTCATGGCGAAAATGCCACCCAAGACCAAGCCATATGCCAACACTTCGGGCAAACTGAGCCGAACTGTGCCGAATATGGCGATGGTGAGGGCATATCCCAACACATACCACCGACTGACACCGAACCCCACAAGGAGCGATTCCATCAACATGCCACCCGCCCATAATGCGACCAAATTCACCATGAGTAAGGTGAATGGGATGAGCGATTCGTTTCCGAATGCCATCACCCCCCCCAATGCGGGGAGTAAAATGCGTTGGAAGCGATAGGCAGGAATATCATCGGCTTGTGTGATATAAAATGGGGCGCTGAAGGGGTCACGGGCGATAAAATACACAAATTGCCCATCATAGCCTTCTGTCCCGCCCATTTCGGCAGGAATACCCTCTGTGGCGCGTGTGCCGAGTGTGACCAATGCCAACGGGTCGCCATTTTGGATGAAGATGACCAACAGGCAATATGCCAATGCGCCGATGGTGATGAAAAAGGATGGACGGCGTAACCATGTGTATTTCGGGGCTGTGCGAATTTCTGACATGCGTTATCCTTTAGGGTGGTGATGATATTCATGCAAAGGGTAACATAAAACCATGCGTTCACAAACCCCCCTCCGTGTTATTTTGACCTTGCTGGTCGTGTATTTTTCCACATTTGGATTGACCTTTAACGGCATCCTCATCCCTGAATTGCGTTATTTTACCCTTATTATTTTATTGGGTGGGCTTGGGGCATGGTTTGCCTCACATTGGCGCGGGGGATGGGTTTGGCATCGCACCCCACTCGATTTATTATTGGTCTTATGGGTGGTTGCGATGGGGATTAGCCTATTAGCAAATCTCGATATGTGGCGTAGGAGTGCAACGGGTCTGTGGTTTGTTGCGGGATATTTATTATTTTGGTACATGCTGGCAGATTGGTTGGCGAATGGGCGGTTATCCCGTCAAACCCTGATTGATGCGTGTATGATGAGTGGGTTGGTCATCGTCTTTTTTGGATATGTACAATTTTTAACCGCGCTAGGTCGGGGGGATGTTGCGCGTGTGGGCAGTTTGGTCGGCAACCCCAATTCACTAGGCGCATTTTTATTACTATTACTCACTTTCGTTGTTGGGCGCGGATTATCCCTCAAAAATCGGCTTGGACGGCGCTTATTGTGGGGGTATGCACTCATTGTTGCCGTATTATTGGGTATCACATTCTCGCGTGGGGCATGGTTAGGTGGTGCAACCAGTTTGATGGTGCTGGCGGGGTTATCACTCCCACAAAATACTTGGGGCAAAATTCCTAAGCGCGTGAAAATGATGGGTGTCGCTGTTATAGTGATTGTTGCAATTGGTAGTGTATTCATCCTTGTGCGGTCATCGGGTTTGGCGGGACGCTCAGTAGACCTGAGAACCGATATTTATGCCGATGCGCTACAAATTTTCGCCAAAAGCCCCATCATAGGGCATGGTTTATTCACATTTGGGTCAGAATTTGCCCTGATGCAATCGCAACCGCCCAAACAACCCCATAGCCATGCACATAATGGTGTTTTGCTGGTCATGGCGGAATTGGGTGTTATGGGTTTAGTGGTGTTAATTGCCACGATTGGCACATCGTTATGGCTTATGCGTATCAATTGGCGTAATGCCGATACACATCAACGGCGGTTTTTGGCGATAGGCATTGCTGGCGCGGTTGGGTTTGGTGTTCATCACTTGCTGGATTTTCCTGCTATGATGCCCCTTATCGCGTTTTGTGGTTTGATTCCGCTCGCATTGGCACTTGTCCCATATCAATCACAACCGTTACTCGCTCGCTGGCGGTTGGTCGGTCATCCGATAGCGATGCTTATCGCGTCAATTGGATTTATTGTATTTGGGGTATGGGCTTCGCTGATTTATGGTCAATATGCCGATATTGTGCGCCGACCATTTGCCCAAGATGCCGATATAACCTATTGGCAAGCGGCGGATGCGTTGCAAACTGTGATTGATGCCGACCCCGCCATGACATGGTATCGCAATCAGCAAGCCTATTTGTATGCGCTGGGCGGGGATTTTGAAAATGCGATTCGCGCCTATGAAATTGTGGTATCACAAGAACCGACGCATAGTATCAGTTGGGCAAATTTGGCGCATACCTATTGGCAAATGGGGCAATTTGACCGCGCAATTGATGCCCAACGCCAAGCAACCCGCATTGCGCCCGAATCGGCATTATTTTTATTCACATTAGGCACATATTTAGAGGCGCACGCCGATATTGACCAAGCCCGTCAAGCCTATCAGCAAGCCCTGATATTTAATGCACCCCTTTGGCAAGAATGGGATGATACCCCCTTACGCCAAAATGTGTTATCTGAGCATCAATTTTCAGATAGTCACAAACTTATTTTGGAATTAGATAATGGAATATCGGATAATCTGAGTGAATTATGGCAAAACAGCGCCTATTCAGGTATATCGGCAACTTACACAACCATTTTGCGACTCATGGTTGCTTTGCGGACGGGTGAATCTGTGGATAACGCCAAATTAATGGCACAAGCAAAATCGCAAAGCGCCTCTATCTATGATGAATCATGGGTGTTGTTGGGAGAGGCAGAAATTGCGCGGTTTGAGGGGGATAGCATTCGTGCGAATGATTTAATTAGACAAGCTAATGAACGCCTTGCACCACAATTTAGTTCAGAGGATGTTAGTTTTGCGACCAACATCCCCTATTTTCAATTTTTGGTGACAGGCATCCCGCGCCAACTGCTACCGGATATGTTTTATCCGATACAGGATGCCATTTTACGCCGATTGCTAGATTAGCAAACGCGCCATAATTCATCTTCTTGCCTGAGATTGACGGTCTTGAAGCGTTCATCCACATTGATGAGGCGTTCTTCTGTCCCGACCACCACACGAACATCCCCTGTAATGGCGATGACGGTTGTACCTGCATCCACATCTTCACTGGTGATTTCATAAGCCAAGCCAGACAGGTCTACGGTCACTTCTTCAAGGGCGGCATATGCCGCGCCCATTTCAGCATAGGTCAGGCGCATGGGTTCGCGTTGGGCATTACAGACAAAACTGATGGCGCGTTCAATTTCACCCGCAAAGACGGCGCGTAAAAATTGTTCGACTGCATCTTGTGGGGTATCTGCCCCCCCGCCCACGATAGGCGCATTGCTATCCCCGCCACCACACGCGGTTAAAATACTCATGAGGATGAACAGACTGACTAACAAAAATGATTTCATCGAATTTTTAGGCGCGGATACCCCTGCCTTTAGGTATGGGGAGGAGCGCCCTCTCTCCTTTCGTGTAAGTGTAACCGTCTGATTTATGAATACCTTTGAAAAAACGGTGATTGATGCCCTGTATCGTCTCTGTTGCAGTGGTGATGTTGAAATAACCACTCGCTCGAACAGTCACTTTACCGACATAAACGCCTATTTTTTTGCCTGATGTGACTATCGCCTTAGCCATGTCACCCGTCTGAAAACCAAAATACACTTTTTTGCGTTGGCGTGTGGCACGCGGAAACCCATATTTGTCGGGTTTGGTCATCTGCCGATTGCCTCTGCCAACTGCCTTTATCACTAAAGGTTGGTGATTTGGACTCACATATACGGATTGTCCACTTTCACCAACACAGGATGCGTCTAACCAGTGGGTTTTAGGATAATTTTGTATCGTGCGATTGTATTTGGTACGTCCACCTGTGCCGATTTCAATGGGTAACCCAAACCCTTGCAACATCTCATACAATTTCCATCGGGTAGCATTGATAGCAGACGCATCTTTGAGTGGCATTCTCGCCAATTTCTGCACGTTAGGATGACCAAATTCATCTGCGGTTTGGTTGCCTTTCTTCTGATTGCATGATTGACATGCCAGTGTTAAATTGCTCACACGATTCGACCCACCGCGTGACTTGGGAACGATGTGTTCAATTTCGAGTGGCACATCTTTTGCACTACAATAAACACATTTGCGCTCAAATTTTTCGAGTATATACTCGCGCACCTCATAACCCAACAATTCGCCTTGTTGATACGCAACACCACTTATTTCAGGATTGACCATCGCTTGGGTATCAAATTTGACCAATTCCATCGCCAAATGTGTAACAGGTGTGTAGCGCATCAACCGTTTTACCCATGTCTGAATGTTGTAAACACGACTCATCAGGGATGGTGCAAGCCATCCTTTTGGACGTTTACGATTGTCAAATCGGGCTTGACGATAACGCAATTTGCGTGTTCTTCGCCCTCTTCTCAATTGCCTGCGACTGAGTAATGCGTCACTTACTTGTTGACCACGATGGTTTAATTCACTTGTCCACACACAATACAATCCGCGCTTGAACTGGGCAACAATCGCTATCCCTGTCGTTTGGCTACCAGGGTCTAGCTTGACTTGAACAGGTTGTGTGTCGCCACCTTCGCGCTCTTTCAGGATAATCGTGAACGGATAACGGCGAAAAACAGCCGCTTTCCCCGACTTGAGTAAGTGCCTAGCCCGTGCAGGGTTGCACGGCATCAATGGTTTTTTGTTTTTGTCTATCACGAACACACGTTGCATCAAAAGCTACCTTTTGGTCTCCGTTTTCACGGGTAACGTTCACCGCGTCAATGTTATCGGGTGGTTTTGTATGTGAACGACACTGGCTTACACCCATTTCGACTTGTTTAATCGTTCACCGCAGGGTTCGGAGCTGGTGAAGCACCCCGAAGTGCCTATATATTCACCCGTAACGGTGCCATTGCTGGCTGAGACTGAACGGTGCCATTGCTGGCTGAGACTGGTAAGCATTGGGGCTGTTGAAAGCCTTCGCCTTTAGGCGTGGGGATGCTTACCTGTTGAAATTAAGAATCAGACGATTCGGTGGCAGGTTGTGGACAGTAATACCACATGCCACTTTGACGAATCATTTGGGCGCTGGCGGGCATCACCGATGTGATGGGGATATTTTGTAATAACCCGATGGTTTGAACACGCACATTGCCATTAAAGCCGACGGTTGTGCTGGTATCAGTGGCATCGGATAGGGCATATTGCACTTGTGCGACTTGAATCCGCAAATTGCGTTGTTGAACCCC
>JALONZ010000170.1 GCA_025454675.1 Anaerolineae bacterium
CGACAAATATTGCCCATGCACACGAATAACACATGAATCATGAGTTTGCCTCATCCGTTGGTGATGTTTCAGATTCTTCGGGTATCAGTGGTGTATCGGTAACAGGTGTTTCGGTTTCAAATGGCGAAACAGGCTTGCTACCCAGCATATTAATTTTGCCTTCGATGAAAGCGCCCTCTTCGGTGGTGATGGTGGTGGCGGTAATATCGCCCCAAACCCGCGCCGAGCGGAGCAACTGCACTTTATTACCTGTCACATTGCCACGTACAGCACCCGCGATGGAAATATTTTTAGCATCAATATCAGCATCAATTTTGGCATTTTCGCCCACCAAAACATTGCCACTAATTTCCAGTGTGCCTGTAAATATGCCATCCAGACGGATATTGCCATCACTTTTGAGTTTACCCTCTAAGACCGAACTCGCACCGAGTACCGTCTCGAAGCCGATGGGCGCAGAGGGCGTAATAGACGGCATTGGCGGACGTGTAACGGGTGGTGGTGTGGGTTCAACCGTTTGTGGAGAGATGGGTTGTTCTGTCTTACGACGATTTCCGAAAAAATTAGCCATAGTATAGCCCCTTTTTTGTTGCCTTAAATGCCATTATAGCATATACTCTTACCCATATTCTATAATCAAGTCATTAGGATTGTTTTATGACAACCATTCACACTTTACCCAAAATAGAGATTATGCCCCTATCTAGCATCCGCGAAACACGCCCCACTGCCCTGCTCACCGGTAAAACGGCATGGGCAACGGTTGGCTCGATGTTCGATTTGCCCTTAGTCGTGCAAGCCGAACCGCACACCGCTAGTCGTGCCTTTTTAGATGAATTGGCAGGCGGGTTGCCCGACCATGTTCAGGTCATCTATGCAGTTGGTGGCGGATTGGTATGCGATGTCGCCAAATATATCGGCTACAAGCGGAATGTGCCTGTGGTTGTCGTCCCCACGGTATTAAGTGTGGATGGATTCTTCACAGGGATTGTCGCCACCCGTGACCGTGGCACAGTGGTTTATCAAGATACTGGTCCCGCCTCAAAAGTCATTATTGATTGGGATGTGGTGCGGTCTGCCCCTGCCCAATTTAGAGGGACGGGTATCGCCGAAATTTTGAGCATGGTGACAGGCTTACTCGATTGGCGTTATGCCGCCGACCGCAATCGCAACACCGAATTAGAACGCTATCAGCCTTGGGCGGCACAATTGGCGGCGGGGATTGCCCAACAAGCCTTCAAAATTGCCAAAGCAGTCGGTGAAGGGCGTGTTGAAGCCTTACGCAATTTGCTGGATTTAATTTGCATGGAAGTCCAACTCACAAACCAATTAGGGCATAACCGCCCACAAGAAGGCAGTGAACAATTTTTTGCCTATGCCATCGAGCCGCGTGTGGCGCGTGAGCGTGGTGTGCCATTCGCCGACCTTATCGGACCGGGGATACTCATTGCGGCGGCATTACACGGGCAAGATGTGGCACAAATCCGCCAAACCCTACAAGCCGCAGGCATCCCGATTGATAAACTGAACGACCAAGATATGTTAACCACGCTCAAGGCGCTACCATCGTATGTGCGCCAACACAATCTGCCCTATACGATTTTGAATGATATGGATATTGATGAGCAAAAAGCCTATGACCTGCTCCGACGCACAGGCTTAGGACTCAGTTTTCACGGGTAAAATAAATTTAACTATCCCCTCACAGCGAGGGGATAGTTTTTTATGATAATTCAGTGCGTTGTTCGGTGGGGCGCACGATAAGGACAGCCAACGCACCAAATAGTGGCACAAATAACACAATCGCCACCCATAGCAAGCGAATACCTTCGGTTAATTTTGCGTGGTACAGGTATTTTAATGCGCGGAAACCCAAAATCACCCAAGCAAATAACATCGCAAAGTGAACAATTTGTGATACTAAAAAGCCAAAATTGATGTCTATCATTATGCCTCATTTTTTATAGCTAATGAACAACCATTTTTACCTTTTTAGTATATCACAAAAAACAACCTCAAGACCGCTCCCAAACAGATTCGCCTCGCAAAATCCGCGCCAATTGGTCGGGGAATTTGGCATCATCTAGTGGCTTGCCCAAAAATCCGTCAAATCCCATCTCGCGGACAACATTGATTTCGTTAATATGTACCGTATAAGCGATGATAGGGACAGCACCAAAATAAGATTTTAAGATTTCTTTCAGCTCGTATCCACCGAGTGAGGGCATTTCTAAATCTAAAAAAATAATATCCACCTCACCTAATGCCGGAATTTTGGTAGAAAGTTGCAAGGGGTCTAAAATTTGTGTGGCAGTCACACCTTGCTTACCCAGCATTTGCACAATCACTTTCACATTTTGAGGATTATCGTCAATCACAAGTGCATGAGTCATAAGAAATCCTTTCATAATCGTTATTTTGATTTGAAATGGGAATATAGAAACTAAGTTTTTGCAACTAACGGCAATGCCAAATAAAATGTCGCGCCTTGCCCAAACGTGCTTTCTAACCACAAGCGCCCACCGTGCGCCTCTGCCAAATTCCGTGCGATGGGCATACCCAACCCTGTCCCACCACTTTGCATTAACCCTATGTGAGTCTGACGAAAGGGATGAAACACCAATTCTTGGTCTTCTGGTGCAATCCCGGGTCCCGTATCTGCAACAGAGATAATAATCTCATCTTTTTCTCGATATGCCCGCACATTGATTTCGCCCACTGATGTAAATTTGCACGCATTCGACAAAATATTGAGTAAAATTTGCAAAATGCGATGCCTATCTCCTTGAATCAAGGGTAGATTATCGGATATTTCCTCATTTATCGCAACAGGTTTATCATTCAGCAAACTGCGTGCTGTTGTAATTGCCCCATAAATAATAGTTCTGACATTGATATCGTGTTCAATAAACAGGCGCAATTCGCCTGCTTCAATTTTAGATATATCCAATACATCATTAATTAGCCCCAATAGGTGCTTGCTACTCCCCACAACTTCCATCAATAATTCTTTTTGTGCTTTATTGACCTCGCCTAAATCACCCCCCGCCACAAAATACGTGAAATTGATAATCGAATTGAGTGGGGTGCGAAGTTCATGTGACATGCTGGCTAAAAATGCCGATTTGATGCGGTCAGCGCGTTCTGCTTCTTGCCGTGCTTTGTCTGTCAAAAGGATTTGGTCGTGTAATTGGTTATTCAAAGATTCCAATTCAAACAAGTTATTTTCACGCAAAATACTAACAAATGTCGTAATCGCCGTAGTCATCACAATCGTTATTAGCATCACCTGCACATCAGAATCCATAATTTGTATACTATAAGCAATATAAAAAAGAATGGCAAAAATCAAACATATCAGCCCCACTATAACGATATCGCGTGGTTTTGCCAATAAACTGCCAAATAATGGCGCAAATAAAAACAAATTCATGGTGATTATATTGTACTGAATGAGCAAATTCAAAACAACGCCAACTGCTGGAATATAAATATACAAATAAACAGCAACTTCATAATATTTTGTTCTGCTGATGCCATAGGCGATAAACATCACGAAAAGTAACAATAAGCTAATTTCAGTGGATACAATTGTTGGTTTATTGAAGTCATAGGTGAGAAGAACATACATCATTGACAATGAAACAATCAAAAATGAGCCAAATATCACCGAAATAACACTATGTGCGCGTCTATATGCCTGAGCAGTTAATCCGCCGATAGGCTCAGTAAATTTTTGCCAAAAATAATTCCATGTTTTTTGAATACGATGATGTTGGGCTGGCATGTTGGGCATGGACATTCTGCTTCCCTCACTATTACAGAGGTTTTATTTATCATTGAACTTTGGTGTTATTACAAATGTTATTATATAAAATCATTGTATGCTCACTTAGCAGAATTTGCAATCAATATGGTATAAAAAATTTATGAATTTATTTCGATGAACAATCATGGTGAAAAAAACACCTTACAGGTAAAATAGCGCCATTGTAGCGAACAAAGAAGGAAACAGTGGTTTATGTCTATTCACTTTGGAACTGATGGTTGGCGGGCAGTCATCGCCGACACCTTCACCTTTGAAAATGTCCGTTTGGTATCACAGGCGGTTGCCAATTGGGTCAATAAAGCCTATACAGGCACAACCCCGCCCGAAATGGTGGTGGGGTATGATACACGCTTTTTATCTGACCGCTTTGCAATGGAAACCGCGCGGGTTTTGGCGGCAAATGGCATCATCGTGTGGCTGACGCGCACCGACTCCCCCACCCCTGCCATTTCGTATAATGTCAAAGATAAAAACGCGGTGGCGGGCGTGGTCATCACCGCCAGTCATAACCCACCGCGTTACAACGGGTTTAAGGTCAAATCGCATTATGGCGGGTCGGCTACAGCCGAAGAATGTGACAAAATTGAAGCAGAATTGGCGCTCATCCAAGCCGATGGGAATAAAGTCAATGTCATGTCATATGATGAAGCCCTCGCACAAGATAAAATCCGCCGTTTTGACCCGTCATGGGTGTATTATCAGCACCTCACCGATTTGGTGGATGTGGATAAAATTTCGGAAGGCGAACTCAATATCGTAGCAGATGCCATGTGGGGCGCGGGGCGCGGAGCATTCACCAGCATTTTATCGCGCACCCGTTGCCATGTGACGGGCATCCGCGATGTATTGAATCCGGGTTTTGGTGGCATTCACCCCGAACCGATGATGAAATATCTGAACGATTTGGTGGCAACTGTCCAACGCCTGCAAGCCCATGTTGGGTTGGCAACCGATGGTGATGCGGATAGAATCGGCGCAATTGATGCACAAGGCAATTTTATAGACCCACATCATATTTTTGCGCTCACCTTGCGTCATCTGGTGGAAAATAAAGGCTTGCGTGGGGATGTGGTCAAAACGGTCTCCACCACACTGATGATTGATGCGTTATGCAAAAAATATGACCTCAAATTGCATGAGACCCCTGTCGGATTCAATTATATCGCCGATTTGATGATGAATAATGATGTGCTGATGGGTGGCGAAGAAAGTGGCGGGATTAGTATTCGGGGTCATATCCCTGAAGGCGATGGCATTTTGATGGGGCTGATGCTCCTCGAAGTGATGGCGAGTGCCAAAGCCCCCTTGCACGAAATTGTCGCCAATTTACAAAAGAATTTTGGACCCGCCCATTATGAGCGGATTGATGCCCGCCTGAGCAAAACCATCCCCAAAAAGCAAATGGTCAAACTCCTGACGGATAACGCCCCCGCTCGCTTGGGTGGTGAATCGGTGGCACGGGTAGATACGCTGGACGGCGTGAAATTTTATTTGGCAGACGGCAGTTGGTTGCTCGTCCGCCCCAGTGGGACAGAACCCGTCCTGCGGATTTATGCCGAAGCACATACCGCCGATATGGTAAAATCCTTATTAGATGAAGGCAGTGGCATGGGCAATTTGGCGATGACGGTTTAAGGTGATTTGGACGACATAATGCGATTGCTTTTTTGTGGCGGACATACGAGGCGGTTGCCTCTAGTCCGCCATTACACGCTCAGAATAAGCGCCACTGTACTGGACGACTAGCGCCAA
>JALONZ010000171.1 GCA_025454675.1 Anaerolineae bacterium
GGAAAAGATTCGTTTGTTCCCCCTCTCCACGCAGTGGGGAGGGGGTTAGGGGGTGGGGCTAATACCTTAAGTTGCTGTATATGGGGAAGGGAGACCTCACCCCCCTTTATTCCCCCTCTCCATGTAATGGGGAGGGGGTTAGGGGATGGGGCTATTACTAAGAATTGTTGATTACTTTCCCGCATAACCCCGCCCAATGAACATGCCTGTATGTTTTTGGATGAAAAAATGCCCTGCGTTACTGATGATGCTTCGCACCGTTTCGGCGAACTGTTCCACATGCACCGATGTAATCATCGGAAGTGCCAACGACAAGAAATAATCCACCATCGGCTCAACTTCGGTAACGCGCAGATGGTCATCATAGTTGATAAATTCGACCTGCCCAAATGATTTTCGCAATTGTGCCTCACCATTTTCAATGCTAAATTGGTCATGAATAATAGAGGTTTGAAAATCGCTATCAAATAAGACTTTATACACCACTTGGTTATATTCGCGCATGTGGTCATTGCCCAATGTGGCGCTTAATACCACCCCATTCGGTTTTAATACGCGCCGTATTTCGGCGATGGCTTTGTCGCGGTCTGGGACATGATACAGCATAAAATTGGCGAACACCGCATCGAATGATTCATCAGGGTAGGGGATGGATTGGACATCAATTTCGCGGTATTCTGGCTCAAATGGCACACTGGCTAATTTTTTCTGGGCATCGTTCAAGATACCTATCGCAAAATCGGAGAGGGTAATATCCCACCCCGCAGGCACGCGGTCTTTGCAACTTGCCCATAATTCACCGCTACCGCTTCCCACCTCTAAGATGCTGGCTTTTTGGGGGATATGAGCGAGGGCGTGGTCAAAAAACCAGCGATATACCCCATGTGGATTGGTGCTAAATTGTTTATGGAGGCGAATGCGTGCTTCTAAATTTTCGGCACTTCGGTATTGCGCTTGTTTGAGGTAGCTTGGGTCGTTAAAATTTTGCATGGATTGAAAATTCCTCCATATTTAATTGACCAAATGGGGTGAATCGGGTGAATGAGGGTTAATCGCATTTTTAATGGGGCGATAATAGCGCCGATGAATGGGCAAAACCCCCAATTCTTCAATCAATTCAAGGTGCAATTTTGTGCCGTAGCCTTTATGTTGACCAAACCGATAATGCGGATAAACTTCATCCAGCTTGACCATCATCTCATCGCGCCATGTTTTGGCGAGGACGCTGGCGGCGGCGATGCTCAAGGATAATTTATCTCCGCCTGTGATGGATTGATACGGAAAACCCAAATCACCCTTTAATAAGCCATCTGTGAGCAGGTAATCGGGCTTAAAATTGGGGAAACGCGCCATTAAATCGGCAAGGGCAGTTTGTAATGCCAAGCGTGTGGCGGGGTTGATGCCCATACTATCAATTTGTTGGCTATTGGCTGTGCCGATTCCCCACGCCAGCGCGACCTCTTTGATTTTTATCACAAGGCGTTTGCGACTGAGTGCGGTCATTTCTTTGCTATCGCGTACCCCTGCTAATTCCAACATGAGTGCTTCATCACTCCAATCCAGAGGCAATGCCACCGCGCCAACGACCACATCACCTGCCCATGCCCCACGCCCCGCTTCATCTAAGCCAACGATGAAGCGGTATTCGGGATATTTTTCGCGTTCAATGGTCAATCCTGCCGTTTTAGGCTTGCGTTTTTTCACCATACACCCCTTTTTTCCAATTGCGCCGAACTTTGAGCGTTTCCATGACCATCTTATACGAATCGCCCATCGGCTTAATTTTGGATTGTGCCTTATAATACCATGTGATGGGGACTTCGATGATTTTATACCCGTGTTTTTGGGCGATGAACAGCAATTCCACATCAAACGCCCAACCGTTGATGGTTTGCAGTGGGAAGATTTTTTCTGCGACTTCACGCCGAAAACATTTGAACCCACATTGGGTATCATTCAATCCGCGCACCGCCAATACTTTGACGATGAAATTAAACACACGCCCCATAATATGGCGCATTTCGGGTTCGCCGATGCGTTTTGCGCCTTTTGCCTCACGGGATGCAATGGCAATATCATAGTGTTCGGCATTGGGGGGCAAAAATTTGACCACCTCTTCGATGGGCATGGATAAATCGGCATCACAGATGAATAAATAATCACCCCGTGCTATCGCCATACCCGCTTTAACCGCCGCCCCTTTGCCTTGTGTGGTCTCGGTGATGACGCGCATATAATCCACGTCACGCGCGGCAGATTCGGCAATTTGCAGGGTGTCATCGGTGCTGTTGTTGTTGACGATAATCACCTCGATGCCATATGATTGCGTTGCCACAAATGCCACGATTTGTTTGAGGCTACTGGGTAGCCTATCGGGTGCGGCTTCGTTATACGCAGGAACAACAATGGATAATAATGGGGTGTGCGCGTTCAAATGTCATTTCTCCATTTTGGTGAGCATTGCCTCTAATGTGTCTATGCTAATCACACGCCCTTTTTGGATGGCAATGCGCTTTTTTCGCAATTGGGGGAGCGCCAAAATCCCCGCTAACAGACCACGTAATTTTGCGCGTGCCGCTTTTCCGCGCCATGCCCGCATCGCAGACCACGCCCCGCGCCACTGATTTTTTAGGATTGCCCAACGATATTTTCGCCATAACTCGGTCGGATAATTTTTGACCAAGACGAAAATCGCGTTGCGCCCATCATAAAAACTGGCGGTAACACCACCGCCCGTTGCTGATAAATGATGGTACACGATAGCGCGGGGTGTGTAAAGGCAACGCCACCCCATCAGTTGCGCCCGCCAGCCCAAATCCACATCTTCTAGCGAAAAAAAGAAATCGTCATCCAACAGCCCAATCTGATTGAGCATCTCTCGCCGATAGGCAGATGAGCCACCGCACGCGCTGAATACATAATCTTCGTGGTCATATTGCCCCATGTCTTTTTCCCATACCCCCCGATTGCCCGCCCGTCCATCCACCGTGAAAAAATCACCGGTGGTATGAATATGGTCACGCTTATCGAATAGGAGCATTTTGCTGGCAACTGTCCCCACATCGGGATAACGCTCAAATGCCTCGACAATGGCTTCTACCCAGTGGCTATCCACTTCGGTATCATTATTTAACAGCGAAATAATATCCCCTTTGGCGGCTCGCATCCCTGCATTACACGCGCCCGTGAAGCCACTGTTATAACCAATGTCAATTAATATCACTTCGGGATAATGTTGGCGGATAAAATCTTGTGAGCCGTCACTAGAGGCGTTATCGGCGATAATCACCTCGATATGTGGATAGGTTTGGGCGCGGAGGGCATCCAAACAGACTTGCAAAAATTTTAATCCGTTCCAATTGGGGATGACCACCGAAAACAGGGGTGAATCGCTCATTTGAGTAAGCCTTCTTTCATCAAAAATGTGTCCACTGCATCATGCCAATGACGCAGGGTAATCCCCAAAAATGCGCCGTTATTATTATTCAGGCTGGCATAGGTGGGTGGGGTGGATGGACGCGCCCATTCTTTGGAGCTAATCGGTGTGATAGCAACATCGGCATGACCTGTTTTATCCAACACATAACGGGCGAATTGATAGCGCGAGGCGCTCCCCGTGTTGACCATGTGATAAATGCCATAACGCGCTGTATCGGCTAATTGCACAATGGCATCGGCTAAATCGTCATTATAGGTGGGATTTGCCACTTCATCTGTCACCACGCGCAGTTGTTTGCCCGCATTGACCGCGTTCAAAATGCTATGAATGAAGTTTTTGCCGCCGTGTGCAAATAACCATGCTGTCCGCACGATATAATGATGCGGGTTATGTGCCATTACCATGCGTTCTGCCGTCCATTTGCTATAGGCATAGGGGTTAATGGGGTGGGTGGGGTCATATTCGTTATAGGGTTGTGGTGATTTACCATCGAACACCTCATTCGTGCTGATATGCACCATACCCGCGCCAATTTCGGCGCTGGCGAGGGCGATATTCCCCGCGCCGTAGCCATTAATTTTCAGGGCTTTTTGTGGGTCTTTGGCGCAACCATCCACATCTGTCCAAGCGGCGCAATTGATGACCAATTGTGGGTTATGGGTGGTGATATAAGCACGGGTGGCATGAAAATCGGCGATGTCGAGTTCATCCACATCCACACCGATGACCGTATGATGGGGTGATTGGGCAAAATTGGCGTGGACTTTGCTCCCCAATTTGCCGTTTGCACCGATAACAAGAATAGAACGCATCAGGTTTTACTCGCATCCTTTGACAAGGGTAAAATGGCTAAAATCAACCGTGTCTAATACTACCGCATCGGGCATTTTGAGACAATTCCATAACGCAAACCCATCGATGGTGGGTATCACCTGCGCCACAAATAAACTGATGACCGTGCCATGTGCCACAACTGCAATATTATTATCGCGGAATTTGCGCCATGCACCCAATAAACCGGCATGAAAACGGGTGCGGGCTTGATTGGCTGTTTCTTCGCCATAGACCAGTTTATCGGGGTTATTAAACAAGTTTTTCATCTTGTTTATGAACACGGCGCGGTCTGAATCATATGGCTCATTGGCGCGTTGGTGTTCGTGTAAATCATCCACAATTGAAAACGGTATTTTTAAGGCGTGGGTGAGTGTGAGCGCGGTTTCGAGGGCTTTGGGTTCTGGACTCGAAAAAATTTGTTGAGGTTGATAAGGCTTTAGTGTGAGCGCGAAGGCTTCGGTATCATGCTGACCCTCCTCAGAGAGTAACCATGATTTGGCAGGTGTATCTGGTGTAATAAGGGGTTTTGCATGTTTAATCAAAATGAGTTTTGGCATAAAAAGTATTCCCTAAATGATAACAGTACGAAAAATAATCACAAAATGATTTCACAATCTCCCATAGTGTAGGTTACAATAGAAATAACTGCAAGCATTCAATTGGGAGCAACAATGACACAACCAGTCGCAATTGGAACAGATACCCATTCTCAAACAAGCATCGAAAACCCGCGCTTGCTTCGTTTTGTGCGTGGGATTTGGTTGGCATTTATGTTTGTGCATCTGGTGATTTTTGCATTTGCCATCCCCCATTTTTTATCCGCACAAAACCGCACCTTCAGCACAGACCATCCTTGGTTTTATATCATTATTGATGTATTCACCATCGGCGGATTTTTGTTATTCGGCAGTTTTATTGTGGCACGGCGCTCGGATAATTGGATGGTACTGTATTCTGTTTGGGCGATGTTCTTTTTTGGATTGTTGAATTGCATCGTATTCACCACCTTTTTGAACTCCAATACAGAACTGTATATTTTTCGGGTGTTGGGTGTGATTTTGCTGTATAGTTTCATGTTGGTTTTCCCCGATGGGCGCTTGCGTCCGCGCTGGTCACTGATTTTGATTGTTGGCTTCATCGCGTGGCTCATCACCAGTGTGACGATTGGTGATGAATGGAGTTCAGCGTATGATGTGGTGGATTTGTTATTCATCCTGTTGGCATTTGCCGTGAGTTTTTATCGGTATAAACATTATTTTTCGCCAACACGCCGTCAACAAACCAAATGGGT
>JALONZ010000172.1 GCA_025454675.1 Anaerolineae bacterium
GAATCCAATTCGCATCAGATAAATCGCAATTGGGCGGGATGGTGGTCAAATGCGGTTGTGAGGTGATATTCCAGCCGACCAAATCGCCACCAGCGCGGCTCTGGTCAGATGCACCCGCAGGCATCCCCCTGTTGGTCGCATCGAGTGGGGATGAATTGGCATTTTGCACGGCGATATTGGTATTGTTCACGATACAACTATTTTGGATACGATTAATCGGAATTTGTGCGCTCACAACCCCAATCGGCGATGTAAGCGGGGGGGTAATAGAGAGATAGAAATCAGGGCGAGAATAAGCAATAAACTGGCAGAAAAAGTATATTTCATGGGGCAACCCCTTGTGTTTGTGTATCATTTTTACTAAATTAGCATATCTGATGCACAACGCCTAGTGACGGATGTCATACGACTTATTAGCGTATAGAAAGCGTAGGAATAATCTACCCCAACCCCAAATGTTAAGACTCTAGCGAATTGATGTGAAGAACACGTATAATAGCCCCATCAAATCAGCAAAAAGGCAAGCCATATGTTCAAATTTATGATGTTGTTTCATCATCCTCAAAATATCGAAACCTTTGAGAACCGTTATAACGATTTGTTGGGCTTAGTTGAGCGGATGCCCGATGTGCGTCGCCGTCAGGTGATTTATGTCTTGGGCAGTCCTGCCGGAAAGTCGCAATATTATCGGATTTTAGAGGTCTATTTTGATGACCGCGCCAGCATGGAAGCCTCGCTCCTATCCAAACAGGGTCAAGAGGCGGGTGGTCAGATTGCCACTTTTCCAGCAGGGTCATATGAGATGATTTTTGCTGATGTTTATGAAGAAGCGGGTGGTCGCACCCCTAAACCATAGAGGACACACACAACAGACAATGGATAGCTTAAAAAAACTCATCCGTAGTGAAGGTTTGAATTTAGGAAATGGCATTTTGAAGGTGGATAGCATCCTCAATCATCAAATTCACCCGCGCTTGATGCGGGAGATGGGCGAGGCGATGGCGGCGCATTTCAGTGGGGTGCGGATTGACCGCATTTTGACAGCCGAAATTTCGGGCATCGGACCCGCCCTCATGACGGGGATGGTTTTGGATGTGCCTGTGGTTTATGCCCGCAAAAAGAAACCGATTACGATGGCGGGTCCTGTCTTTTTAGAAACCGCGCCCAGTCATACCAAAGGCGGGGATGTTCCGTTATTGGTGAGCGCGGAATTTTTGCATGAGGGCGAAAATGTGCTGATTGTGGATGATTTCCTCGCCACTGGCAAAACCTTGATGGCGTTGGCGCGGATTTGTAAAAGCGCGAAGGCGAATTTGGTCGGCGTGAGCGTGGTCGTGGAAAAATCATTTGAGAATGGGCGCGAAATGATGCTCAATGCGGGGTATACTATCCCCATTCATGCCCTGGTGACGATTGCACACATGGCGAATTATCCCAACGGACCCATCACCCTCGCGGACGATGAGCCGATTGAGTAACCCGTGAATGACGGGATATATCCATCATCCCACCCGTAATTGTAGTAGCATGGTATTATCGCCATGCCCATGTTTGCATAAGGAGAAATGACGATGCCACGTAATGTTGCCATTATGATTTTTACCGAAGTCGAAGTCCTTGATTTTGCGGGACCGTTTGAAGTATTCGGTGTCACACGCGATATACGCGATACCACACAACCCTTATTCAATGTGTATACCATCGCGGAACGCATGGAGCCAGTCATCGCCCGCAACGGATTGAGTGTGAATCCGCATTACACACTGGATAACTGCCCCAAACCCGATATATATCTCATCCCTGGCGGACGGGGTACACGCACAGCCATGCACAACACCGCCCTCACCAGTTGGATTGCGATGACTGCCCCGCGTGTGGAGCAGGTGTTATCCGTTTGCACAGGCGCATTGATGTTGGGTAAGGCGGGATTATTAGACGGCTTATCTGCCACGACTTATCACACCAGCTTTGAAGAATTGGCGACAGTATCCCCAACGACCACACTGATGCGACAATCGCGTTGGGTGGATAATGGCAAAATTGTCACCAGCGCAGGCGTGTCGGCGGGGATTGATATGGCGTTGTATGTGGTGGGCAAGTTATACGGTGTGGAACAAGCCCGTTGGACTGCCCGTTATATGGAATATCACTGGAACGAAAATCCAAATTTAGCGTAAATTGGGAATAGGGGGGGATAACGCCCCCTATTTCACCGCACGACAAATGTACAACTGCCCTCTTCGGTCAAATTGAGTGTGCCTGGTCCATAATTAGCTTTGCCATCGCTAATCGCGGTAGACCATGTGGCGCGATACGTCACGCGATACGTACCTGCTTGCAATATCCCGCCCGGTACAAACCATGACTTGGCATAACTATTTGTCCCTGTTTGGCTGATGGTCGGCACGCCATAATCACGCCAATCATCCAACAACACATCATTCACGCGCACTTCATACCGCACCGCCGCCTCATGTTGGTTGATGAGTGTCCGCGCTTGCTCCTCACTATTGGCGACCACAATCCAACTCCACCAGACAATGATGCTCGAACCTGCCGCCAAATTGGTCGGTGCGGGGAAGCGCGAATTGGCATCGCATAGGGCGAATACGCGCACGCCTTGTTGCACCACCGGGTTATCCCCCGCGACAGGGGTCACGCCCGATGATACGGTGGGGGTGATGTTACTGTTTGGGTCGGGGGTATTGGTGATACTACTCGGCGGGGTGCTGACCACTGGCACATTCGGCGTATTGGTGGCATTCGGCGCGGGTGTGAAAGTGGGCGGTGGCGATACTTGCACCACATTCCCCGCCAATGCGGTCGCGGTTTGATTGATGGCGCTCACATTCACATCTGGAATCACGGGGATGAAGGGCGCGGTCGCGCTGGGGGTGATATTGGACGGAATGGCTGTGCCTGTACCTAATGGTGTGGCGGTCACGGCGGCGCGGGGTGGTGTTGGGGTGATTGTCCCCCCGCCAAAAATTGCCGTTGGGAAGGGTGTCCCCAATGCAATCAACGTTTGGTCTGGGGTGGGCGTGAGGGATGGTTGCGCGGTGGGCGTGGCTTGAATCGAGACAAGGCGTGACGAAATCCAACCTTGCCGACCATCGTCCAACAAAATATTATACCAATCGCCTGCCGTATTTTGCCCCAAAATTTCGATACCATCGCCAGGGGTGAGCGTATCAATCACTTCAAAGCCTTCGCCTGGTCCGTTCCGCACATTGATGCGCTGTGTGCCTTGAATCCGTCCGATAATCGGCGGGGTTGGGGTCGGACTGGGTGGCACAGGTGTGATGGACGGTGTAAAAGTCGGTGATGGTGTGAAGGTGAAGGTTGGCAACGGTGTCCGTGTCGAGACGGGTGTCGCGGTCATCTCTGGTGTCAGGCTGAATAGCGGTTGCAGGGTGGCAGTTGGGATGCTGGCAACTTCTGGGGTCGCATCGCCACCACACGCCACCAATATCCCCACCATCACTAAACTCAGACCCAATATGATTTTTCGTGTCATAAGGCAATCCATTTTCATCCGAAAAAAATTGACATTCGGCATACTATCTAACACAATATAACTTATTATAGCCCATGCAATCGAAAGGATAAACCACACATGCCCCGTCTAACCCACCTTTTTGCCTTCTATTTGATAATTCTAACGGGTACTTTCGTCATGGTGGCACAAACAACCCCCGCGCCAATCCGTTTAGAATTCGATACGCCTACCCCTTTTGTGCTGGATGGTGAATCACCCGCGTTTTTTGTGTATGCAGGTCAAACTGATGAAATCATCACCATCACCCTACGCGCAACATCCGATTTAGACGCGCAACTCAATAACCCCATTTTGGAAATTTGGGATATTCAGGGCAAGCGTATTGCTTATAACGATAATTATCCGAATGAAACCAATCCGCGTGATGCCCAACTCAAAGCTATTCGCCTCACCGAAACGGGCGATTATCTCATCCGCGCCGATACCTATGGCGGGGTTTTTGCAGGTGAATTTGAAATCATCATCATCCCATCCGACCCGTTTGAACGTGAAGGCGCAGATAATGATATGATTTTTTATCTGCCACGTTATGCTATTTTCAGCGAAACCGTGATTTTTGATGCGGGTGATGTCATGACACTGACCGCGCAGGATTTATCGGGTACGCTCGACCCATTTTTGTGGATAACCGCGCCAGATGGGTCAATTCTGGGTGAAAATGATGACCATGCCAGCGCGGATTTTACGTTAGGCTTGCTCGATTCGCGCATTACAGACTTGACCATCACCCAAACAGGGGATTATCAAATCCATGTGCGCGATTTTTTGGGGCGTGCGGGGCATATCCGCCTGATGATTACGCAAAATGATGATTAAACAACAAATTATTCAGTGTTATCATCCCGCGTAAATCACGTTCTGCATCGCGCCAGCCGGTCGCAGATGCAAATTCCCATGACCAAGACGGCGACCAATAGCCATCATCAGCTTGTTGCGCGTTGATATAAGCGATATTTTGCGGGATGATGTTGGCAAAATGCGCGTAAAATAATGATTGCGGTGTCGAGACAACTGTAAGGGGGGTTAATCCATATTCACCCCATTGGGATGGTGTACGCGGGACAGCATTTTCGACCATTGGGGTTAAAAATGCGACCAATTTTTCACGCAGGTCAGATGGCAAATTAACCGTCTCTGCAAGGCGGATATAGCACAATAAATCGTGCATTTCCACATCGGTATGTGTTTGTAGGTGCAACATGACGGCTTGTGTCAACTCATCCCGTAAAGCCGTTGGGAATACACCGGGGTAATCATAAACATATCCCAAAATTTCGGCGCGTGGATTGACCAGATTCCCCGATAAGTCATCCGAATAACCCCACCAAGGGGCGTGGGGTGCATCATCAATATGAGCTGGAATATTGCTCCATGTTTTTTGTGTCGCATCATACTGATTTAGGAGATACTGCGCCGCTTTTTGTACCATCGGGTGATAAGGTGGGATATTTAAGGCACGAAATTTTTGAAATGCGATGGTAGTCGCAATCACCGATGAATCTGATAGGCGCAAGTCGGGTTCTAAACCGCGTCCAAACCCACCATCCCCATTTTGAAATTTGGAGAGTGCCGTGAAAATGGTTTCTAATCCACCATGTTCAAAATAAAAGGCATATAAGGCTTTTTCCAGAGGACGGGCATGGCGTTTGATATAATCAACAGCTTTTTGATGTTGTTCTGGGGATAATGCAGTCATGAGGAACTCCTAAAAAAGTAAATGTGCATATATGAATTATATTGTTAATTTTTAGGAATGGCAAACAATTGGTCAGATATTAGGCTTGACCCTGATGGTAAGCTATGCTATATTTGTTCCTACAAAACGGGCATGTAGCTCAGTGGATTAGAGCATTTGGCTACGGACCAAAGGGTCGGGAGTTCGAATCTCTCCATGCTCACAAAGAATAAAAAGTCGGCGTAAAGCCGATTTTTTTATCCTAATTTGTAGGATTGTGTATATCAAGTAACATTCGGTTAGTTCTTTGAAAAAAGGGGTTTAACCCCCCCTTTCTCCACGTAGTGGGGATAAGGGGGGAGGGGGGGATAGGGGATGTTTTTATAATTACATAGCGAAGGTTACTTCAGGATAATGATTTACCAAAACAGGATAAATAACCCGCGCTGTTTGCATAATAGTGTGCTTAAGCCAAGAACGTAACGAATCTGGGGTGGTTAGATCTACAGGATGTTTCCAAATAGTAGAAAGTTCATCGCGCCAAGTGCCATAAAATTCCCATGAAGGACTATGCTGAGGGTCAAACTCGACCAGAATATCAATATCACTCGAAAAATCAAAATCATCACGCAATACAGACCCAAATAACCACATTCGCCGTAAGTGATGTCTTTTGCAAAATTCAACTAACTCATCATATGGAATACGAATTGCAGTATTTGGCAAAGGTAACATGA
>JALONZ010000173.1 GCA_025454675.1 Anaerolineae bacterium
AATTTGTTGGGCATACTTTTTTGCCCATGAATGACACTGGTTATGGCTGAGGACAATCATCAAATTTCTCAAACTCGCCAAAGTCATTGTGCCATGATGTAATGTTATGATTTTTTGCTCATAATCACGAATTTTATCTTCATCTTGAGTCATCACGATGGCATGAACCAATTCGCAAATTGCCAATTCAGAATCGTATGCTTTGAGTTGGTCGGCGAGGGAGCGTACATATGCCAAATAACCTTGATAGCGTTTTTCATCACGATTATAAATAGAGACATATAACCATGCTTGATGAATATAAAAGGTTGCCGCCCCAAACTCGAAGCGCGAGTAATTTTTAATCTCAATAAAATTGGCAAACTCCCATGCTTTTTGCGCGGTTTCATCGGCATCAGCATAACGTTGAATCAATACTAAAAGCATGGCTTTGGTCATATATAAAAATAGGGCGGGTAATGTTCGTAGTTGATGTAATTCAACCATCGCTATCCCGCGATTGGCATAACTAATAGCTTCTTCAGTTTGTCCTTTATCATGGAGTAGGGATGCGATGTTGTTGCAGACCTTACAAATTAAATCAGTATTGTTGAGGGCTTCGGCTTTTTCGAGTGCCATTTTATAATAACTGAGTGCCGTATCTGCCTCTCCCATCACATCCTTGGCAATGCCCATTGTGTTGAGGGTTTCGGCTTCGTGCAAGGGAAAGTTCAGCTGGCGTGCTTTTTTGAGGTGATTTTCCAATTCGATTATAATCGCTTCGGGCGTAATTTCGTGCCTGAGCAGTTGCTCTGTAAGTTGAAAAACTTTTTGTACGAATACCGTTTCCATAATATTCCCCTCTAAAGATTATCTATACGACTTGAATTGATTATAATGTCTAATGGATTCGCTGAATTTAATTTCTCACCATAGCCTAACCGTAGGGTAAGCATAGACCAACCATATACCCAAGCGCATTTCAGCCTCTCCCATATTGGGCGTATAATGAGTGTAACGCGCGTTAATACTCATCAAGAAAAGAGGGAGAGAACAATGCGAAGATTTCGATTTTTATCCGTTCTATTACTCATTTGGGTGGGGGTGATGAGCCTATCTGCCCAAACCGAGACCGAAGAGCCAGACCCACAAGACGCACCGCCACAATTGAATGTGGTGAGTGTGTTGCCAGAGGACGGCACACGCGAAGTTGCAGGGCGGGCGGTGATTACCGTCATTTTTAACCGTCCGGTTGTGCCGTTGGTGATTGTTGAGGAGATGGATGATTTGCCTCAACCGTTAACCATTTCACCAGCCATTGAGGGGGAAGGTGAATGGCTGAATACATCCATTTATACCTTTACACCCAGTGTTATTTGGTCGCCAAGCACCGATTATACGGTGATGGTGAATGCAGGTTTAACGGCGGTGGATGGGACTATCCTCGAAAAAGATTTTGTGTGGACATTTAAGACCACAAACCCGCGTGTGATTGAAGTTGTTCCGAATAATCGTGAAGATAAAATTGGGCTAAATCGCACTTTCCAAATGAATTTTAACATGCCGATGAATACGGAAAGTGTGGAAAACGCCTTTTTCTTGCGACCTGTTGGCGAATCGGGTACAACGGCGGGTACATTTGAATGGAATGATGAGAATACAGGCTTTAGATACACGCCAGATGAGATGCTCATCATCGCTACCCAATACGAGGCAGGCTTTTTGGCAGATGTCGTATTCGCCGCAACGGGCGAAAACCCCATGCCAGACGGATTTACCTCTAATTTTTATACTGTGCCGTATCCAGAAATTATTGGGTCATATCCGCGTGATGAAAGTTCGCCCAGCAGTGTTTGGGAAGTGACGATTCAATTTAATACCTTCATGGATGTGACATCGTTCAAAGATTTAATCACGATTGACCCCGCGCCAGACCGCGAACCCGATTTGTATTTCCAATCTTGGAGCGATGAACTGTCTATTTCATTCCCAATTTTGCCATCTACCTATTATACCATCTCGCTGGCGGCAGGTGGCAAAGACCCGTATGGGAATGAGGTGGGTGCATACGAATTTTCATTCACATCACCGCCATACCGCCCACAAATTGGGATGCGGACATCGGGTTCAGTTGGGTTTTATAATGCCAATAACCCACAAACGCAACTGTTTATCACCCATTTGAATGTCAGTTATGTGGATTTGCTACTGGCAAAAGTGCCACTGGCAGAATTTGCATTGCGGGCATTAGATGAAGATAATTACGACCCGACCTATGGGTATACACCCAATCCACAAGACATCATCAAAGAATGGCAAATCGAATCGGTTGCGCCACCAAATTTGATGCGCTATGAATTGCTCAATTTGGGTGAAGGGTTGTATGAGGAAAAAGAGGCGCTTGACTATGGCATTTATTTCTTGCAGGTAGATAGCCCCGAAACGCGCCGCGAAGGATATGACTCCTATAAGCATATGTTGGTGGTGGGTAATGCCAATTTGACCACCAAAATGAGCATTGATGGGATTGTCGTTTGGGCAACGGATGTTCAAACAGGTGCGCCGATTGCGAATGCGCCGATTGTGATTTATGACAATGGGTATCGTGAAGTGGGGCGTGGTACGACTGATGATGATGGGCTGTTGCGCCTCGATTTGAATCGGACTTCGGATGTGTATGATAAACGCATCGCCGTGTTGGATGATGGCACACATTTTGGTGTGGGCTTGTCTACATGGTCAAATGGCATCGAAAGTTATAATTTTGGTGTGCCAAGCAATTACTATCCCAATGAATACAGTGTTTATCTGTATACCGACCGTCCCATCTATCGCCCTGGTCAGCCCGTTTACTTTAGGGGTGTCATCCGCAACAAGGATGATGTGACCTATACCCCATATGGCGAACCGGGGGTGCCTGTACAAATTTATGATGACAGTGGCGAAATTGTCTATAATGAAATCGTGCCACTCACCGAATTTAGTACCTTCAGTGGCACATTTAATATCGCGGATGAAGCGGGCTTAGGCTCGTATCGCATCAGCGTGGAATTGCCATCGCGCCGTGAATGGTATTCTGAGGGTGGCTCGATTTATTTTGCTGTTGCGGAATATCGCCTACCAGAATTCCAAGTGGAAAATACCCCTGTTGAACCCGAAGTGGTGCAAGGTGGGACGGTGCAAGTAGATGTCACCAGTCGGTATTTCTTCGGCGGGTTGGTATCGAATGCGCGGGTGAATTATTCAGTGGTCGCAGAACCGTATAATTTCCCATACACTGGCAAAGGGTACTACGACTTTTATGATTATGACCCTGATGGCGGACCCAGCGAATTTTATTCTTATAACGGCGGATGGATTGCCGATGGTGAAGGCATGACGGACGGTGAGGGTAAATATCGTGTCGAAATCCCCGCCGATTTGAAAGATGCCACCCAAAGCCAAGTTTTCCGCGTGGAGACGACCATCACCGATGAAAGCCAACAATCGGTATCGAATCGGACAGAAGTGGTTGTTCATAAGGGTGAATTGTATGTTGGGGCGCGTCCACAACGCTATGTGGGGACGGCAAACACCGAAACCGCGTTTGAATTCATCGCCGTAGATTGGGATAGCAACCCCATCGCCAACCAAGAACTGACGGTTGAGATTGTTGAACGGCGTTGGTCGAGTGTTCAAGAAGAAGATACCAATGGGCGCACAATTTGGACATGGGAGATGGAAGAAATTCCTGTGGCGAATGGCACAGCTACCACCGATGCCGATGGTAAAGCCGTATTCAATTTCACCCCGCCGAATGGTGGTATTTTTAAGGCGAAAGTCACCACATCCGATTCACTGGGCAATGAAATCCGTTCTGGGACAACCATGTGGGTGAGTAGCCGTGAATATGTGTCGTGGCGACAACAAAATAGTAATCGGATTGACCTCATCGCCAGCCAAAAAGATTTTAGTGTGGGTGATGAAGCCGAAATCCTGATTACATCACCATTTCAAGGCAGTGTCGAAGCCCTCATCACCGTAGAACGTGGTGATGTCCTCACGGTAGAACGGGTGACGATGGACAGCAACAGCTACATCTATAAATTCCCCATTTTGCCCGAATATGCACCGAATATTTATGTGACGGTGTTGTTGGTCAAAGGGGTGGATGAAAATAACCCCGTTGCGGGCTTCCGCATGGGTGTGAGCGAATTGAACGTGGATATTGAACAAAAAGAAATCACCGTCCAATTGACCCCCAATGTGGAACAAGCCGCCCCTGGCGAAACTGTGACCTATACTGTCAAGACGACCAATTATTTGGGCGAACCCGTTAGCGCAGAAGTGGGTGTTGGTTTAACGGACCTCGCATCGCTGTCTATTTCCAGCCCGAATAGCATCCCGTTGTTGCAACATTTTTATAGCCGTCAAGGGATGGGTGTATTGACCGCGATGGCACTCACCGCGAATGTTGACCAAATCACCCGTGAAGTGTTGGATACGATTAAAGGTGGTGGTGGCGGACCAGGTGAAGGTGGTATTTTTGATATTCGCCAAGAATTTGTGGATACCGCGTATTGGAACGCCGTTTTGGTCACAGATGAAAATGGTGTGGCAACATTTGATGTGGTCATGCCCGATAACCTGACGACATGGCGGTTGGATGCACGCGCTGTTACCAGTGGCGAAGATGGTCTAACGTTGGTTGGTCAAAATACCGTAGACCTCATCAGTACACGCCCATTGTTGATTCGCCCTGTCACCACCCGTTATTTTGTCGTGGGCGATTTGGCGACACTATCGGCGGTGGTCAATAACAATACACCAGCTGACCAAACCGTTTTCGTGGAAGTGTTGGCAGAAGGCGTTACCCTGCAAGATGATGCGCGGAAAACGGTGGAAATCCCCGCAGGTGGTCGCGCCCGCATCACATGGTTGGCATTGGTCGAAGATGTTGCAACGGTAGATTTAACCTTCTTCGCCATGAATGAAGATGGCACATTCACCGATGCCAGCAAGCCACCACTCGGTATGGGTGATGAACGGTTATTACCAGTGTATCGCTATGAAGTGCCAGAAATTGTCGGCACAGGCGGATTTTTGCGTGGTGAAGAAAGTATCACCGAAGCCGTGATATTGCCCCGTGATTGGGAGACATACGAAGGTCAATTGACCATCGAAACCCAACATTCACTGGCATCTGCCGCGGTACAAAGTTTGGATTATCTGGAACTATATACGCAATATGGCACAGAAGCGATTGTATCGTCATTTTTGCCGAATATGATGGTGTATCGTGCCATCACATCACTCGGCTTAGAAGACCTCAAACTCAAAGCCGCGTTGGATAGACGGGCAGACCGTGCCATTCAAGCCTTATATGCCCAACAGCATGTAGACGGTGGTTGGGGTTGGTGGTATACCGACCGTAGTGAACCTACACTGACCGCATGGGTGATTATTGGCTTGCAGACGGCGAAAGATAACGGTTATCCTGTGTCGGATAGTGTCATCAGTCGGGCGCAACGTTATTTAACCGAAAGCCTCATTACGCCCAGCCTGAATGTCTCAACATGGCGCTTGAATCGGCAAGCC
>JALONZ010000174.1 GCA_025454675.1 Anaerolineae bacterium
TTGGGCATTTCCACATCGGTGATGATGACATCAAAGCCATATTCGGGCAACATCTCCCATGCTTCTTGACCATCAATCGCCACCATCACTTCAAAGCCGATGGTTTCGAGGATATTTTTCTCAAGGGTGCGCGTAGTAATCGAATCATCCACCACCAACACGCGCAACCGATGTTCTTGAGCCGTTTCTAACGGTTGGGGTGATACCTGACGGCGGGCAATTGGCATCCCAACAGCATGGCGCACAAGGTCATTGGCATCCAACACAATCACCACATCTCCCGTACCGAGTAATGCCGCCCCAGAGACAAATTGCGCCCCCGCAATTTCGCGCCCCAGTGGTTTAAGGACGAGTTCTGTCTCTTGGTACAATTCATCCACTTCAAATGCCACCGCGCGGTCTGCCGCGTTCAAAATCATGATTTGACGCTTATCCGATTGCGCTTCGATGACTGGAATATTCAAAACCCCGCCCAATGTGGTATAGGGCAATGCCCGCCCATTGAGCATAATCATCTCGCGTCCTTCGGCGGTGAAAATTGTCTCGGTAGAAATGGTCTCCATCCGCAACACCATCACCGATGGCAAGGCGAATCGTTGCGCCCCCACCCGCAATAAAATGCACCGTAACCGCGATAACGACATCGGCACGCGCAAGGTGACAACTGTCCCCCGCCCTGCCTGACTATTCACACTCACCTGTCCGCGCAAACTGCCAATGCGGTCTAAGACAATATCCATCCCCAACCCGCGCCCGCTTAACGTGGTCACACTATCGGTTGTGCTGAAGCCAGAATGAAAAATATACGTGAGCATATCGTCATCACTGCGCGTATTCGATTCGGCTTCGGTCATGATGCCCAATTGCACCGCTTTGGCACGAATTTTGGCGATGTCTATCCCGCGCCCGTCATCACTCACACGGATAATCACCTCATTACCGCGTTGTTCCACTGCCAATAAAATCGTGCCTGTGGCGGGTTTATCGGCTTGGGCGCGGTCTTGGGGCGTTTCGATGCCATGGTCAAGCGCATTACGGAGCAAATGCACCAACGGGTCTTTCAGGTTATCTAACACCGCTTTATCCAGTTCAATCGCACTCCCCACACTATCCAGCGCCACCTGCTTACCCAAATCACGCGCAAGGTCACGCACCATACGCTGAAACCCGCTCATCAATGATTCAAATGGCACAAAGCGCATTTTGCCAATGTCATCTTGCAATTGGTCACTGAGCATGGCTAACCGTGCGGAATCTTGGGCGGCGTGTTGGGTTGCCAATGAAATCATGCGGTTGGCATCGCTGAGGGTGCGTTGGTTATATTCCAAAAAACGGAGCAACGTGGTCAATTCAGGGCTGGATTCATCACCGCCCTCTTGCCAACGGCGCACCAGTCGGATATATGCCGTGCGAACAGACCGCCATTCTTTTTGCCATTTGGCGTGTAATCGGCGGATGTCTTGCAAATTGCGCCACAGTTCATCGCTGTGCATCCGCGCGATGAATAATTCGGTCAGTTCGCCCATCAACCCATCTAATTTTTGCACCGTCACGCGCACCGATTCATCGGCGATGCGAATGGGGTGTAAGGATGTGTCGGTGATTTGCTTGGCGGTGATTTCATCAGCAACCACAGGGATAATGGGCGGGGTGGTGGCGGGTATATTTGAGGTGGACTGTGCGACTAAGTGTTCCAATCGGGTGACGATATTGGCGAGCGTGTCTTCATCGGGTTCAATATCATCGGCGATGCCCTGCACCACATCTAAACCATCATATAATACATCACACACTTCTGGGGTAAGTGCCAACAAATTTTGTAAGGCTTGTGCAAATACTTCTTCTAAATAATGCCCAATTGTCTCAATGCGATGAATCCCAACCGCCCGCGCCGCCCCTTTTAGGCTGTGCGCGACCCGATTCATCTCTTTAACAAGCGTGTGAATTTTTTCCTTATCGCTGGAAGGGGTCATCTCCACTTGCAATAAGGCATCATTCAGCGTTTGCAGATGTTCTCTGGCTTCTTCCCAGAAGATATGACGCAGTTCGGTTTCATCCATATAAAATAAGTCACAATATGCGAGTAATTCACCCTAGTGTAGCATAAATTATTGGGACATAGGTCACATCTAAATCATTTTCAGACAAAAAATTCATAAATCCGTTTCGCGTAACCTCATCGCATAGGTGGTGTTATTATAAGTATGAAAATGCAGAAGATGTTTAAACGCAGACAACCACAGAATTATAAAGATTTGGCAGATACCGACCTTGTTGAACTCTCCAAACAAGACCAAGAGGCATTTGGGGCGCTCTATGAACGGTATGTGAAAAAGATTTATAGTTACATCTATTATCGGACGAGCAATTCTCACGATGCAGAAGACCTCACATCGCGGGTATTTTTTCGTGCCATGTCGCATATTGAGCATTATGTAGATAAGGGCTTGCCCTTTCAGGCATGGCTATATCGGATTGCCCATAATTTGGTCGCCAATTGGCATCGGGATAAAGGACGGCGCAAAATTATCCCACTCGATGAATTTGTTGCGAGTGGACTCAAGACCGATGCGCCCGAAGATGAGACCGAAGCCGATGAAGAACGGGAGCATCTGCTCAAAGCCATTCGGAATTTACCCACCGACCGCCAACAATTGCTCTATCTCAAATTCGTAGACCACAAATCGAATGCCGAAATTGGCGAAATTTTGGGGCGTAGCGAAGGTGCGATTAAATCTCTCTATCACCGCACCCTAACCACCCTGCGCGATGAATTAGAGCGTCCCGCATCTGTCCAAGCAGACCCCGTTCCGCGCAAAAGGAGAAAATTGTTACCATGACCCATTCACCCAAAGATGATTCATATATCGAAAATTTACTCGACTCACTCACCAATGCGGTGTTGATGGAGCAAGATGTGGATGCGCTCATCCAAGACCAACCGCAAAATCCCGAATTGACCAGTTTGGTAGATGTCATCCGCAAATTGAGTTTGCATCTTAGTGGATTTTCCCATCAACACGCCCCAGAAGAAGCCTATATGCAATCACTCAAGCAAGACCTTATCGGCACAGACGATACCATGCTATCGCGCCTACGCGCCGTTCCCCTGCCCTTGCGTGTGCAAATTGCAACGGGCTTGGCGGCAATCGTGGCGGGGATTATGTTCATCATCCGCCGTCGTATGAATGATGGTGATGACAATATCAATATGGAAGAAATACCTGCTATCAATTAATTTCCCTCATCTTTAGGAACTTATTTTTGGGCGCACAGTGTTGCGCCCATCTCCACTCATAAAAACATTTTTATAGGATTTGGGTACTAAACCGATTTTGCGTTATAGTGAATATGTTTATAGCGCACAGGAGGTTTTTATGCACCCAAAATTGTTTATTCGTATTTGTATTGTCGTGATGATGAGCTTATTTTTCATCACCAACATCACCGCCCAAGATGGCAAATCGTGGACATTTTTAGTCTATATCGCCGCCGATAATGACCTTGAGCAATTCGCCCTAGAAGATATTGCCCAAATGATTGAAGTGGGAAGCAGTGACGAAGTGAATATCGTCATCCAAATAGACCGCGCCGAAGGGTATAGCAGTGATTGGGCAGATTTTACCGATACCCGCCGTTTTTATGTCACCAAACAAGCCTCATTAGGCGAATTACGGTCTATTGAGCAACTCGGCGAAGTGGATATGAGCGACCCGCAAAGCCTGACCGATTTTATCGTGTGGGGTGCGACCAATTACCCCGCCGAAAAATATAGCCTCATCATCTGGAGTCACGGCGGGGGCTGGAACGGCATCGGTCCCGATTATGGCAACGACCAAAGCATGTTAAGCATCGCTGAGATTGACCTCGCCCTCGCCAATGCCCGCGAACTAACGGGTATTGACCAATTTGAATTTGTGGCGTTTGATGCCTGCCTAATGGCGCAATTAGAGGTGTTCCAAGCCTTAGCCGATGATGCCAAATATGGCATCGCCGCCGAAGAGGTTATCCCCGGTAATGGGTATAATTACACCCCCATACTGAATTATTTGGTAAATAATCCAAATACAACTGTCGAGGACTTTTTGCCCGTCATCGTAGATAGTTATATGGAATTTTATGCCACCGTCACCACCAATTATCGTTTTTTCGATTTACATACCTTTGATTTAAGCGTGTTGGATGTGGTGGATAGCGCCTTAGCCGATTTTGTGACCGTTGCCAATGCCAATATGACCGATGTGTTCAATGCGATTGGTGTGGCACGGGTGGGCGCACAAAATTTTAGTTATGCCAGTGATTTTCAATTTGTAGATATGATTGATGTGATGTCGCTGATTGTGAAAGGTTCGCAAAATGCGGATGTGCAAGCCAGCGCCCAAGCGGTTATAGATGCAGTCACAAACGCCGTTTTTTACACCCGCACCACCGATAACATGCCCAATGCCAAAGGGTTATCCGTTTACTTCCCCATTTTAGCCGATACTTTCAACAAAGATGCGTATGTCGCCAGTGGCGTTACACCTGTCATGGCAGAGGAATGGGTGTCATTCCTCAATACGTTCCACGCCACTGCCACCGAAATTTTAGCCAACAACAATGTCAGCATCACCGTCACCAATACCAGTTATATCAGTGATACGGTCAGCGTCCTCACCCCGCCGACCATCTCTTTCGAGACGACCGGCACAGCCATCATTGATTTGCAATATGTCGCGCTATATCAAAACCCCACTGGCGGGCAAATTATCGTGGCACAAGCACCCCTCGCCATTTATACCCAAGATATAGAAGGCAATTTGCGCTCTAGCTATCCCGATGGCGATTATAGCAGTTTCTATACATGGGATGTGTTGATGAGCTATATGGACATTAACGGCGAAAAAACCCCCATTTTGCTGGAATATCAAACCCGTTCCGCACAATTCAAAATGGATGGTATTTTCTGTTGGGTAGCAAATGAAATTTGCACCCAAGCCAGCGTCTTCTTTGATAGTGCAACCCGCCAAATGGCAAGTCTTTGGGTCACAGTGGATACCGGCAATGGTCAAGTGACAGCCGCCGTCAAACCCAACTCAGGTGATACCTTCACGCCGTCACTGGCAACCATTACACCAGATGGCGAAATCCAAAATATCAGCCAACCAGCACAAATCGTCTTTGGGGATGAAACACCGTCCTTCTATTATGCCCCCGCCCAATCGGGTGATTATTCCATTTTATTGCTCATCCGCGATTTGACGGGTGAATATCAAGCCGCAAATGCCTTCATCACCGTCAATAATGATGATATGCCACAGGATGTACGCGGATTCCCCGAAGCCGAACAATTGGGCGTGAATTTTGCCTATCCGATTGTATGGGGCGATTCTGTCATTCAAGATTTGGGCGACGGCAATTATCGCTATTATGTCTCTAATGAGGATTTGAGTGCGTATATCTATCTGGAACTGCTTGCAGGTAATTCACTCGATGATGCCTATGCCAACCTCGAAGGCTTCATCATGGAAACTGTCACCCCACTCCAAGACCCA
>JALONZ010000175.1 GCA_025454675.1 Anaerolineae bacterium
ACCAGCACACCGCGCCCAACCGTTGTGCCTGTCACCAACCCCGACCAACCCGTCATCACCGAAGAACCATCGGGCTTGTTCTTTGACCCCAATTTGACAATTCAAGCCGATGTTGCACTTGCTAATTGTGCCGATTTGCGCGGACAAATGAATCGCTTGCCAATTGGCATGATTTTACGCATTTTAGGCACAAGTGACCCCTGCAATACGCTCACCCGTGCCTTGCGTGATATTGCGTTTGGCACATTGCGCGATGGTGAAGTGAAACTCATCGCCGATGCGTTTGGCGGAACGATGCGCGGGACGTGTGGCATAAGCCCAGAAGTACCGTCTACCGAATATTTACGGATGATTCGCAATGCCTATCGCTTATTCCCCACCTTTGCGGGTCAAATCAATGATACGGTCATGGCACTCTCCACCGCCGCCGACGGCACACCAGAACGCGCCATTTTCTGTGCATTTATGGCGCTGGATGGCGCGGGGATGAATCGGTTGTTCCCCAGCCCGTTGAATGATGGGCATCGCTTCATCATCGCCGCGGCAGAATGTCTGCCCAGCTATCCCGAAGATGCAGAGTTATTCGCCATGCGGTCTATGATTGCCAACTTCCCCGATTATGGGTATAACGCAGGTATGTTCCTCAGCGCGGTGAATAACCCCGTGGCGCACCCGTTCATGTGCCAAATTTTCAGCGAATGGCGTGATGTCATCAACACCCTCACCGTAGATGAGACATTAGTCGTGACCACCATCATCCGTGATTGTGGCGCAAATTGGCTCAATTTTTACATCCCTGATGGGTCGGGTAGTGGCACATTCGGCTCCGCGGCGCAGGCAGTGAAAATCATGCGGAATGGTGTCTCGTTGGATGAACTGGCGGCATTATGGTCAGATTTGAGTTGCGAAAATATTTATGCTCGCCTTGAAGAATGGCATTTGCGTTTTGTGGCTGGCATTCATGGGTTATTTGAGCGAGAACGCGGTAGACGCGGAGGCAGATTTGGTGGATTTGGGAGCGGGCAATTTCCGGGCTTGCCCGATTTACCCGACTTCGCAGGCTTGATTCCCCGCGCACGCATCCCCAGCATCATTGACCTCATCGGCGGGACGACCATCCCACGCATTTACCCACCGACCACAATCGCGGGTTATGTCTTTGATGATATATGCGATGAATCGGCGATAGACCCCGATTTCCGTGCGCCATTACCAGAAGGATGCACCGAAGTCGGTCCAAGATTATTCTCATCCGATAATTTCTGGGGTGAGACTGAACCACCGATTCCGGGTGTGGTTATCAAGTTATATGTCCCAAGCGAAGGTGCTGGGAATTGCTCTGGCGATTATTTGTATATCACCAGCCCCGGTCCCGATGGTTACTTTGAATTTCCCAACCTCGAAGCAGGCAATTATGAACTTGGGATTAATGCCGACGATGCCGAAAACATTGGCATTTTAGGCAATGGGGAATGGTCATATCGGCTTGGTTCTGGTGCAAGGCAGTTATGTCTCGGTTACACATTACGCGGACAAATGCCCCCTGTCATTGCATTAGGCTATAACCGCTTGGGCAATCCACCCAGTACAGGGATTGGTAATTTTATCCTGCCCCCCGTGTTCATCAACATTCGCCAAATTGATGATGGTGGCGAAGTCAGTTGGCGACCACCACCCATCCCACCGCTTGAACCCGATGTTCCTACCGATAGCGAAGTGTCATCCGATTGGCGACCACCTCCTATCCCACCGCTTACCGATTTTGGGATTGATAACCCATCGGATGTTGTATCATGGCGACCACCGCCCATCCCGCCTTACGAAGCCCTCGTGCGTGGTTTGGCGTATGCACCACCGCCCAATGTGGATTTGAACACCGCCGTGAACGGATTAGCGGGTGCAATTCGTTGGGAAGATTTTAGCTTCGAGATGGAAACACGCGGCATATTGATTGGGCTTAACCAACCCAGTGGCTTACCGAGTTTGTTTATGGCACAAAGTGGTGGGCTTGGTGAATTTGAATTGCCCAATACACCCCTCAGCGCCAGCTTGACACCAGACGGCAAATTGGCGGGCATTATCGGCGAAAATGCCGATGGTACGCGCACGATTAGCATTTTGAATGTCGAAAATGGCTTCTGGATTCCGCTATTCACAGGCACACCCGATATTATCCCAACAGGTGATGCACCGTTTTTTGTTGGTGAATATCTCTATTTTGGCGCGACCAATTCACAAGGCACGAGTGGCATCTTTAGAATTAACCCAATTGCCCCAAGCGCACCCGAATTGGTGCTGGGCAATGCGTCTATGGGCAATATGACACCCGATGGCATCCTGATTGGGTTTATGCGCGATGGCAATATCTTCGTGCAAAATAACGTATCGCAATTCGTCGCGCAAATCACCAACACAAGCGATTGCACCATGCCCGTATTTGATGCAGTCGGGTTTAACCTGTATTACATCTGCGCGGGCAAGTTATATATGTATGGGTTGGATGGCGCGAAGCCGATTGTGGATGATATTGTTGTTAGCTCAATCAGTTTGGGACCTGTGGATGGCACAATCATCTTTGGTGATGGTCAATCGTATTTCATGAGCGACCTGAATGGCGCAAATCGCAGACCCTTCATGAAATTGAGCAATTTGTCGGTAACGGGTATCCGTTGGCAACCGCCGTTGCCCATGCCGACACCAGAAGCATAAGAAATTATCCCCCATCCCCAGCCCTTCCCCCACTTCGTAGAGGAAGGGAGTAAGGGCTTGCCATGGCAAGCCCTTACAGTTCCCCCTCAGCCAATTTTTGGGGAGGGGGCTAGGTGGTGGGGATAAACCTTATTTCCCTCTCGGACGCAACGCCCGATATGCCACATACGCACCCGCCAACGCCATCGGCAATACATAAGGATTCGACTTCGGCTTCGGTGCTTCGCCATCCACTTCACGGCGCAACGCCCCTAAATATTCGTGATAACTCACTTCGACCTTATGCCGTCCCTCATTCACGAATGTGCGATTGATATAATCAATTTCTTCTTGAATGCGTTCAGTCAAATTGACGGGCAGGTCATAATTCCCCACGATATATTTTGCCACCAATTCCGATTGGGTATCCGCCAGGGGCCAAATGCACCCTTGTGGTTGCACCAAACCAATGAAATATAGGCTACGATGATTGGGGTGGAACACGCGCAAAAACAGAGGCACATCCGCATCGGCAAAATCGAGGAAGTCGGGGTCAAAAAACGGCGTGGTGATTTTATAACCGGTTGCCGCCACAATCACATCATATTCTTCGGCGCGACCATCCGCAAAATACACACATTTACCCTCTAAACGGGCAATATCGGGGCGCGGGTGAATCCGACCGTGCCGAATATAATAAAGCAGTTCGGAATTGACGGTTGGATGACTCGATAAAATGCTGTGTTTGGGTTTGGGCAAGCCATAGCGTGCATTGCCACCCGTCACCAACCACCATGTAATCGTATTGGTCACTTCACGTACTTTGAACGGCAAAAAGATGAATATTTCATTCATCACATCAGGAGGCAATCCAAACACAAATTTGGGGACGATATGATAGCCTCTGCGCCAGCTAATCGCTGTAAATTTGGAAACACGACTGGTCTCGACAGCAATATCACATGCCGAATTGCCACCACCAATCACCAACACGCGCTTATCTTTGAACGGGCGGTTATGCTTAAAATCATGGGCGTGGATGAACTCGCCTTCAAAATTGCCCGGATAGGTCGGCATTTTCGGGTCGGAGTGATGCCCATTCGCTACCAGCAGATGGTCGAAATGTTCCACCCGCCCATCGTGTAAGGTAATGTCCCAACCATCATCCGCCGTCTTAACGACCTTTTTCACTTCGGTGTTGAATTGAATCACCTTATCCACGCCAAAATGGGTGGCATAATCTTGAAAATATTTTAGGAGTTGTTGGTGTGAGGGGTAATCGGGGTAATCGGCAGGCATGGGAAAATCATGATATTGCGATAATTTTTTGGAACTGATGATGTGCGTGGTCTCATACACACTGGAATAACTAGGGTCTGGGGAATAAATCCAATTGCCCCCCACCTGATTATTCCGTTCATACACCACCACATTTTGAATCCCTGCTTGTAGCAAATGCTTGGCGGCAGTGATACCCGATGGACCCGCGCCTATCACACAAACCCGTACATCTTTTCCACGTTTCATTGAAATAAACACCTCTAACATCTAATTTAATTGGTTTTTGATTATTGTAACGCACAACTTTCAGGATGTCATCTTATGGCGCTGAGGCGGACATACGCTTCGCTAATCCGCCCTTACACACAAGATTGTAATGGCTGACTAGAGACTTTAGGCTCGTATGTCAGCCACACTCCCAATCTGCCCACTTGACAAAAAATATCTTTATCGTAAAATTACGATTATGGAACAAGAACAAACACTCAAAACCTACACCCTAACCGATGACGAACAGCGCCTATCCGAAATGATGAAGGCATTAGGTCATCCTGCGCGGATGCAAATTATCCGTTATCTGATGGAACATCCTCAATGTATCACAGGCGATATTGTGGATGTATTGCCATTGGCACAAGCCACCGTGTCGCAACATCTAAAAGTTTTGCGTGATGCAGGTCTCATCTGTGGCACAATCGAAGGCACAGCAACTTGCTATTGCCTGTGCTATGAATCGGTTGATTGGTTTAAGGCGCAAGTCGGCAACTTGTTCTAAATTTTTTTATCCATATTCATCGTATTTTTACGATAGAGAAGAGGGAATTATGACACAACATTTACCAGTCGTAATCATCGGTGGCGGACCCGTTGGCTTATCCGCCGTTGCACATCTTTTGGAGCGAGGCGAAACACCGTTATTATTGGAAGCAGGCGATAGCATCGGCGCGAATTTGCGCGAATGGGCGCATGTGCGGATGTTTTCGCCATGGCGCTATGTGGTGGATAGTGCGAGTGTGCGCCTCTTAGAAAAAAGTGGTTGGCACATGCCCCCCGCTGATGATTTGCCCACCGGTGGCGACTTGCGCGATAATTACCTCATCCCATTCGCCAATCTGCCCCAAGTGAGACCACATATTCACCTGAATGCGCGGGTAGTCGCGGTTAGCCGTAGTCATAATGACAAAATGCGCGATTTTTCACGCGATACATCGCCGTTCATCCTGCATGTTGTCTATGGCGATGGTCACGAATCCCATATCGAAGCGCAGGCGGTGATTGATGCCTCTGGCACATGGAACACCCCGAATCCATTGGGCGGGAACGGCTTGCCTGCCATCGGTGAAAAGCAATATGCTGACCATATTTTTTATGGCATCCCAGATGTGAATGGTCAACACCGCGCCCGTTATGCCAATAAGCGTGTGATGGTGGTGGGGAATGGTCATTCTGCGACCAATGCCCTGCTGGATTTAGCCAAATTGAGCGAAACCGCACCCCAAACCGAAATTTTTTGGGTGTTGCGGACGAATAACATCGCCAGTTCATTCGGTGGTGGCGC
>JALONZ010000176.1 GCA_025454675.1 Anaerolineae bacterium
TGCATGATGTTCGCTTGCTCCTTCTTATTCATCTAAAAATTCCCCCATCTTCAACCCTTCCACCACTTCGTAGCGGAAGGGATACCTCACCCCCTTTTTCCCCCCTCTCCATGCAATGGGGCGGGGGTTAGGGGGCGGGGTAAAACGGTATTACCACCTATTCGCCTTTGAACGGGCAAGCCCCTACGGGCTGAAAAACCGACCGTGTGTGCGGTTTTAGCGCCTTTAGTGCGCTTACAGGGTTTTGCCTAGCAGTTGTTTTAACACCCTGCGTAAGAAAAGATATCCCTCAAGCCTATTTTTAACCCCTCTCCAAGATGTGGGTAAGGCATAGCCAAAATTGGAGAGGGGGCAGGGGGGTGGGGATGCCCTTCCTACACAGGCAAAACAACCGTCATGGTCGTCCCTTTCCCGGTTTCACTGCTGGCGACAATCGTCCCGCCATGCAATTCCACAGCTTGCTTGGAAATGGCAAGCCCCAATCCCGTCCCCGATATTGACCCCACGTTGGCGGCACGATGAAAGGCTTCAAACAGGTGTTTGAGGTCGTTATCGGGGATGCCGATGCCACTATCACGCACTTTGATTATCACCTCATGCGCGGTTTTGCTCAGGTGGATATACACTTGTTTGGGCGCTGGCGAATATTTCAGCGCGTTGGATGTGAGGTTGCTGATAATTTGGCGCATCAGCCGAATATCAAACGGCATCAGCATCGGGCTATCGCTTGTGGTATAGATGATGCGCCCCGCATAATGGGGTTGCACCTCAAATTCTTCGATAATCTCGCGGGCTAACCCGTCCAAATCGCCCATATTCGGCTTAAATTCCATCTTCCCCGCCTGAATCCGCGCCAATTGCAACACATCTTCCATAATATCTTTCATGTGTAACACCTGTTGGCGGATTTTATCCAGCCGAATATTCACCTGCTCCCCGTCCATCCGCCCGCGATACAGGGTGAGCGTTTCGGTGGTCGCCAAAATGGATGCGAGTGGGGTGCGAAATTCGTGTGATGCCATGCTGACAAAGCGCGTCTTTAGCTCGACTAATTCTTTTTCGGCGGCGATAGATTGCCTCATGGCTTCTTCGGCTTGTTTGCGCTCGGTAATATCGTGGATGATGCCAATCACCTCCGTTGGCATCCCCGTTTGCAAGTCGCGCACAATGGTATTGGTCACTTCCACCCAAACATAATGCCCATCCTTATGCAAAAGGCGTTGCTGAATGGTGAAAAAAGTTTTATCCGACTGTAACGCTTCTATCATCCCCATCCGTGCATTGCCAACATCATCGGGGTGGATAAATTCGCCGACATGCTTTCCAACCAATTCATTTTGATAATGCCCTGTCAATTCACGGCACGATGGTGTGACAAACATAAATATGCCATCGGGTGATAATTTGACAATCACATCGCGGATATTTTCTGCCAACAACCGATACCGCGCCTCACTTTCGCGCAATGCCGATTCTGCCCGTTTGAGCGCCAATAATGACCCGATGGTGAGCGAATATAACGCAAAAATATCCACCTGTGCTTGGCTCATCGCCTGATGATTTACCCCGTTATCCGCCGATAGCCACCCCAAAATTTCGCCATCCCATAATGCCGATACCACCTTTTGCCCCACCGCAAATTGTTGCTTATATTCCATCAGGGCGGTATCCGTGCTAAAGGCAAAACGGTCTTGCCGATTCAATACCTTGAGGAATAATTCCGGCAATTCGGTGGATTTGTGGCGCAGGTCATATTCTGCCACCACATTCCCTTGTGGGTCTGTGCCATACGTGCCAATCGCATCACCGTTGTCGTATAACAACAAGCCCATGCGGTCAAAATGCAAATGTGACAAGCCAAACTCCACCACTTGCCGATAAAAGGTATCTAGGTCGCGGGTATGCGTCAATTTGAGTGTGATTTCGTGCAACGATTTGAGATAGAATTGCATCTCATTTTCTTCGGCTTGGCGGGTTACTAATTCTGCTTCTGCCCGTTTGCGTTTGGTGATGTCTATATATGCACCCAACACGCCGATGATTGTCCCGTCATCATCGCGCAAGGGCAATTTGCTGGTTTGTAGGATGAGATAATCACCATTGTTTTGGGTTTGGGTCTCTTCATAATCCAATTTGGGGATGCCACTGGTCATCACTTGTATGTCATCTGACCGATAAGTCTTCATCTCTTGGGGATGCCATGGCAAATCTGTATCGCGCTTGCCAACAATCTGTGTGGTATCGTCTAAGCCCGCATCTTGGGCGAATAGATGATTACACCCCATATATACCCCGTCCCGATTTTTCCAAAAAACACGCACGGGGATGGTATCCAACACAATCTGGAGCATATTTTCAGATTCGCGCAAACGGCGCTCACTATCGCGCAGGGCTTGTTCGGCATGTTGGCGCTCGGTAATATCGTGGATGATACCAATAACCTCTGTCGCCTGACCTGTTTGTGGGTCGCGCACAATGGTGGCATTCATTTCTACCCAGATGCTATGCCCGTCTTTATGGATAATGCGATGGGTGTGCGAGAAAAAAACGATGTCATTGCTGATGCACTTCATCAGATATAACTGGACGGGTATGCGCTCATCGGGATGGATAACCTCAATGCCGTCTATGCCGATGAGTTCTTCTGGACGATAGCCCAATAAATCATAGATGGATGGCGTGACAAAGGTGTGAAATCCCTTTAAGTCGAGTTTGATAATCACATCCTTGACATTTTCTGCCAACAACCGATACCGCGCCTCACTTTCGCGCAGGGCTTGCTCGGTTTGTTTGCGCTCGGTAATATCATGGATGATGCACACAAAATGATGATTATTATCATCGGCATGAACAGGCGCGATGCTCATCGCCACATCCACATGTTGCCCCCCCATATGATTGGCATAGCCTTCGATGCGTGCCACTTGCCCGCTCTCTGCCACCTGTTGTATGATATGCCCAATTGCCTCGCCCCCATTTGGCACAATCCACTCCTCCAACCGACTGTGGAATATCGTGTCGGCTTCTGCCCCAAACAGGCTATAAAAGGCGCGGTTGGCTTGTTGAATCCGATATTTGTTATCCACCATCAAAATCACATCCCCGCTATAATTAAAAATGGCTTCGATGCGTTCTTTGGCGTGTTTTAGCTCCGCGGTGCGGTCTTTCACGCGCTGTTCTAATAATTCGTGCGCCTCTGTTAGGGCTTTTTCGGTTATTTTGCGCGTGGTGATGTCTTTGATGATGGTTGCCAGTTGAATGATTTGCCCCTGCTGGTTGCGAATGGGGAAGATGGTCTGGTCAATGTCTATCATCGTCCCATCCAACTTCCGAAGCCGATTCTCCCCGCGCCAATAACCATATTTCATCGCAAATGGGATATAATCTGTATTCAGCCGATGTGTATCCGCTTCGGTATGAAATTGTGCAAATGGCACGCCGATGAATCTATTTGGCGATTCCGCGCCTATCAGCCTTGCGCCCGCCTGATTCAAAAATATCACGTTGCCATTCAAATCGCCCAACGAAATCAAATCGTGCGCCTGATACAAAATTTCGTTTTGTATCAAAATCTCTTGCTCCACCAATTTTTTCTCGGTGATTTCACTGGCATGAATTAGCACCGCATATGGCTTGCCATGTGCATTACGCACAGGCTGAATGCTCGTCCTAAACCAGCACGTCCGCTTATTGATGGTGACTTGCGTCTCTAATAATTTGCCCGTGTTGTGGGCTATCACATCACGCACATCGCGCACAATCGAATCGGCTTGGTCTTGTGGGAATAATTCGTGGGCGGTTTTGCCAACCAGCCCATCGGCATCACCCCCAAACGGGATGGATGCGATTTTGTTGACGAACAAATACACCCCATCTCCATCCACCATCGAAATGGCGGCATCGGAGCTATCTACCAAACTGCGATATTTTTCTTCGCTGGCGCGGAGAGCATCTTCGGCGCGTTTGCGCTCGGTGATGTCTATGGCTGTTGTAAAATTATAGCGTTGGTTGTTGAGCGCGAGTATCTGCGCCGAAAGCAACACCGAAATGGGCGTGCCGTCTTTGGTATAAATGACGGCTTCTTCGTTGTTGACAAAGCCTTGCCTCATCAACTTGCCGATGACACGCTCCCGATACGCGATATCGAGGCGCACCACATCCGTAGACTTTTTGCCGATGACTTCTTCGGGCGCAAAACCCAATGTTTGGCAAAACGCGCGGTTCACCTCAATATATTCGCCCGTCTCCACAAGGCTTAACCCCGCGATGGCAGGGTTGCCATGAAAGGCGGCGGCGAATTTTTCTTCCGACATTTTGAGTATCGAAATATCTTTCACCACCCCATACAAGGCAGGTTCACCATTCCAAGACCCGCGTGTGACATACGTCTCGACTGGGAAAAGCTCGCCTGTTTTGCTTTGCACGGGGACGGGGCAATAACTCCGCTTGCCCGCCAACATCGCCCGAATGATGCTTTCGGCTTCCTCTCGGCGCGATTCGGGATGCACCATCAAGATGGATTGATTGACCAATTCGGCTTCGGTATAGCCCAAACGGTCAACCACCGCCTGATTCACCGCGATGATGTTGCCATCTTTATCCAACACGAATAAAAAGTCGTTGATGGTATTAAACAGCATCCGCAAATTCGTCTCGCGTTGGCGCAATAACGCCTCTTGTTGCTTGCGCTCGGTGATGTCGCGGGCGGTATCATTCACCCGCAAAATGCGCCCCTCATCATCATAATTCACCCACGCCCGCCGATGCAACCAGCGAATATCCCCATTCGGCAAAACGATGCGATGGTCTAATTCCACAAAGCCGTTTTCGATGCAGGCTTGTTGGGCTTGCAAAACGCGCTCCAAATCTTCGGGGTAGATAATTTGCTTAAAAAAATGAGGGTCTTTCATGAATGTCTGAACAGGATAGCCAAAAACCCGCTCGAATGAGGCGCTCACATACACCACTTCGCGTTTTGGCTGATGCGAGACAGAAAAAATGGCATCTTGCATCGTATCCAGAATGGCGCTGAAATGCTCCAAAATGGCTTCGGGGGGCTGATTGTTCAGGTACATTTGTGAGTGTGCCTGTGGTGTCATGATATTTGCTCACGATAATAACAATTTTTTACATTGTAACACCAATTAGGCTGATATTGGCATGAGATTTTATGAATTTTTTCCGAAATGTTATGTAAGTGTTTCTATTCATATGATGAGGGGTTAGCGTGTGGCGCATATAAAAAATGGTTTGTGTGAGCGCACAAAAATCCCTTTGACCAAGACCCCCTTTTCCGCCTGATATTTCCTGCCCCATAAATGGCTTGTCCGAATATTCCTAGCGCAGTTTGTGCATTTGCCTCGCCAGATGCTAAAGCACAATACCGTTAAGTTAGTGTCTTAAATACACCCCCATCTGTACTGTTTACGAACATCATCCGCATTTTTGTTTACGAACATCGGACGCACCGTAGCGGCGTGTCTGGTGGACGACATACGCACTGCGTGCTAGTCG
>JALONZ010000177.1 GCA_025454675.1 Anaerolineae bacterium
GAAATAACTGAATTTCCGCGCGAAAATTTTATGGTCTATGGTGAAAATGGCGTGCCAATGGTCAATTCCAATCCGATTTTATCCGAATATCGCTTCATTGAAATTCCATATGATGTGAATCAACTCAAAATCGAAAATAAGGCGTTAGCCATTCAGTGGCAGGATGCGGTGGCGGATGGCTTGGCACAATCTTTTGCACAAAATTATGTGGCAATCGATTGTTATAGTGGGGCGGGGCGGTGTTGGCACATCCTAAAAAAGAATCCACACTGGTAAAAACAGGTAAATCGTGTAGAATTACAATATTTCCAACCATGAGCCAATAAAAGCGGGTTTTTTTGCTATCCCCCGTTTTTGAGTAGATAAAATAAGGACTAATAATCGGTTATGGCATCATATCACGGACCAAAAGCCAAAGTACAACGGCGCTTCGGGGAACTACTTATCCCACGCGCTAAATATCAAAAAATTCTGGAAAAACGCGCTTATCCCCCCGGTGACCACGGCAAAGAAAAACAATTCCGTTCTGGTCGTCGTAGCGACTATGGGATGCAATTGGATGAAAAACAAAAATTGTCGTTCATCTATAATGTGCGTGAACGCCAATTGCGGAACTACTACAAAAAAGCCGCCCGTATGGAAGGTCGTACAGGGGCGAATTTGTTGTCGTTATTGGAACGTCGTCTTGATAATGTGATTTACCGCGCTGGCTTTGCCGCAACCATTTGGGCGGCACGTCAGATGGTGGTACATGGACACATTGTGGTCAATGGCAAACGCCTCGACCTGCCTTCGTATCAAGTGCGCGTTGGTGATGTTATCGCCATCGAAGAAAAAATGCGGAATAATGTTCACTTGGTCGAATTGATTGACCAAGGCGGTGTTACACCTCCTGCATTTTTACAAGTTGACCGCGATGCACGCAGTGTTTCTATGCTTCGTGTCCCAGAACAACGCGAAGTCCTTGTCCCCGTAGATGTTCAGTTAGTGGTTGAATACTATAACCGCCTCACCTGATATGTATGGGTCGCAAGACCATTCAATCTAATATACACTCACCCCAATCCCACACTGGTTCAGGTGAGTAACACTCACCCGCCATCTTCTATTGATGAAGGAGATGGCGTTTTTTTATTTGGAATGGGGTACAATAGGGGCGGATTGGCATAAATTATTGGATAAAAATTATGGCACTCGAATTTCCATTGCGATTTGGTTATATCCCTTATCCTTTATGGAGACGGCGTTACCCGATTGGTATCAAGCAAGTTTTTAATGCTGTTTATTTGCCGTTATACCCTGTTCGCTATGACCAAAATCCGCCCCAAACCGCGCTCCAAATCGCACAATTTCTCAAGCGATTTAGCTTATTAGACGATATAACCCCGCAATTTATAGAGGCTCATCCTGCCCCCATTTTGACCATTCCAAATGAGCCACAGAAATCAACCTCCAATAAAATTCGCCTGATTGCCCAATGGGAGCAATTAGACGCGGTGTTGATGAGTTGGTGCATTTTTTATCCACGCCTGTGGAAACTTCATGCCGATATGGTGGCGGGAATCATCCCTGTCGCAGAGGTGCATATTGCCGTCCCTAGTGATTGGTGGGCGCGGGCAGTTTGGGCATATCTGACACAAAAAGGTTTTTTGGGCGATTTTGTGGGACGGGTGAAATTTATTATTTTGCCAACCGATGATATGTGGATACGCGATTATGGACCCATGCTAGGTTATGGTGCGGATGGTGTGCGCGGTGGTGTGAAGGCAATTTATGACCATTTGCCATTTTATCCGCAAGGGCGCGATAATGCTATGCCGATGGGATGGGCAAAGCACACGCAAACCACACTCACGCCGATGAATTTGCACATTGAAGGCGGGAATTTGCTCACGGATGGAGCAGGGACACTCTTCATGACCGAAAAGGTGTTTCAGGCGAACCCGCAATTCACCACCCGCGCCGATTTAGAAGCCTATTTACACACCGTTTTGGATTATGAAAAACTTATCATCACGCCCTACATGCGGATTGAGCGCACAGGGCATATTGACCTGCTCATCAAATTGTTGGATGCGCGTACCGTCATGATTTCGACCCCCAGTTCCAAGTGGGATAAAGCACGGCTAGATATGGTTTTGGCACAATTCAAATCGGAGACGAATGCGCGTGGTGAAAAATATCAGATTATCGAAATGCCGACCCCGCCGTTATATTTCAATTGGATTGTGTATCCGATTCGGCGGTCATATACCAATGCGCTCACGGTGAATGGGCGCATCCTCGTGCCGATTTACAAATCCGATGATGAGATGGCGATTCGGCGCTATGAGGAACATGCCAACGGCTACCAAATCATCCCGATAGATTGCTCCATCGGGATAAATGGGGGCGGTGCGATTCATTGCATGACGCGAGAAGTACCTGCTATGCGTTAAGATGGATATTTTTCGCGCAGGATTGCCCGTACTTCCATCAAAATTTTGCCGAGCATATTTTTACCTGTGCCTGTTTTGCCACACCCCCAATAATAATCTGTGGGGGCATTTTCGATAATTTCTTCATCGCCCGTATCCAACAGAATTTGGCGAATATCGGCATGAGTTTCAAATTTGGCAAGGATAGCCTCACGCATGATATTATCTTTGACCGATTCCCAATCTTTGCGTAAGGGGCGTTTGCGGTCTCTGCCGATATTGGCGGCGATTTTAGGCGTAGAGGCTTGAATCACTGCATCCCGATGTTCAGGCGCATGGTCAAACTTCATGGACTGAAAATAATGCTCACTGGTTTTGTAGTAATGCCCATTTTTCTTGAATCCATGCCGCGAAAAATTAGAAAAACAACCATAAATGCCGTCTGTGCTATAAAAATAAACAGCCATCGTATCACCTCATTGAATAACAAGTGTTGCCAACAAGTTATTAAACCCTGTTTCCGCTTCCCATACCCCGTCATTGGCGAAGCGGATGCTATAGTCGGGATTGCCATATAAACTTGGCATCGGGTCGGGCAGGTTGATGAGGATTTCATACTCACCTGCGGGTAAATCATCCCCCAATTGAATCGTGATGGGGAGTTGAATATCGCCCAAATCGGGTAGCCAACGGCGCGGGTCTTGTTCGGATTCATAATACCAAATTTTGCCATCGCGGGTAGAACGCAACACGATTTCAAAACCGCGCGGGTTATAGGGCGTGGCGAATCCGTCATTTTTCAGCGTTAAATTGATACTTATCGTTTCACCTGCGCGGGCTTGGGTGGGAATTTCGGATTGTATCAATGTGAACCGATAGCCGAGTCGCTTGGCGATGTCATCATAACAGCCTTCTGCTTCCCATAACCCCAAAACCCCTTCCTGATAATCTCGATTTAGGGTGCTATAACGCAAATATGCCAGTTCTGTCAGTGCGTTTTCGCAGTGAATATACGGTTGGGCATCTTCGGCATCGTTACACGTTTCGCCACCTTGTGGCAAATATTGATTATCTATCCGCAAATACGCTTTTTGGGCTTGGCGGGTGGTTTCATCTTCATAATATGTCCCCCAATCGGTATTGGATGCCAAAAAGCAATCATTATGTGCGCCCATCCGCGCTTGGGGCGTGCCACTAAAGGCTTGTTCAGGGGTGAGGGGGGCATCCCCATAGAGTTGTTGTTTATAGGGTGGGTAACGCATGGCTATCATACGGGTTTGGGGCAAGGCTTCTAATAGCGCGGTGATAATTGCCTCTGAATTGGCATTGATGCCCGTTTGTTCATCCACGAGGTTATTGGTCGAGCTATGCCATTCGCCCCACGCGCCGACCAAACCAATTTCCATGAAGGCAATCACATCGCCATTATTTTGTAAGATGGGCGTGAGTTGTTCCAGATGTGTTAATACCCATTCTAACGACGCATCAGGGTCTTGATAAGGATATTCCCCGCCTGTTGGGAAATTATAGGCAAAACGCGGAATCATCTTAAATCCTGCCTCGCGCACGGCATCAAATTGGGCTTGGATGTAGGTGATGGTTTCCTCATCAATCGGTGCATCCCGAAATTCATCAATCAAAAAATAATACCGCACCATGCTCACCCCATCAGCACGCAAAGCGCGTAATTCATCGGCATTTTGGGGAACACGTTCCAATTCTAGCCACAGGGGTGCATCTTGATGATAAAACCCGCGTTCTGGATTGGTGAAATTCTCATCGCTGGGGGTGTATTGGATGATTTGGGTGTCTTGTGCATAAACACGGGTGAAAAATAATATGAGGATGAACCCAATAAAAAATCGGCGCATATATCTTTTATCCTATTGTGAGAAGTCTCTACTACGTGTCATCATAGCACAAGTGATGCAATCTATAACAAATTTTTACTTTTTTATTGTAGCAGACTCATCCGCGTGATACCCTAAAGATAAGCAATTGTTCAAGAATTAGAGGAATCTGATGTTTAACTTGAGAGATGCACAACCCCTTCGTTATGGATTGATAATCGTGATTATCCTATCGGTGGGTATTTTATCGGTATCGGCACAAGATGATGGGTCGCAAGATTTTTGTGCTGAATTTATCGAACATCAACAAACCGCACTGGAGATATGTCAAAATCAAGCAGTGGGGACGGGGTGTATTGCCAGCCCATCAGTAGATGTGCAATTAGGCGATGCGATTTTGCCTGTGGATGCCATTGGCGATGTATTTTCAGTCCTTGAATTTGATAGCCTCACCGCCTCACCCCTTGCGCCTGATAGTGGATTATGGGGAATTACCGTGTTTAATATCCGCGCCGATTTATCTGATGATGTGGATGAATCGGTGCAATTGGTGGTGTACGGTGGGGTTGAATTGACCATCCCGCCCGTTTCAGAAATTCCTGATGGCTATACCGCGCTGATGCAAGCCTTCAATTTGCGTGCCACCCATGAAACGGCTTGTGCGGGAATGCCTCCGGGTGTATTTATCAATGTCCCAGAAGGGCAAGTGGCAAACTTTTTGGTGAATGGGTTAAAGGTCAAAGCCGATAATCAAATTTTCATCGGATTGCCCGCCGATAATAGTTATTTGTCGGTATCGCGCTATGGTGCCAGTCGGGGTCAAATTGTATGGGGTGAACACGATATTGAATTGGGTGATGATGTGGCGGTGGTACTCGTACCGATGAGTAGCATCACCCCACAAGTGATGATGACCCCTGGTGGCGCAATTCCCACCGTGACCGAATCACCAGAATATGCCACCCGCAACCTAGACCCTATTTTTGTGTATGTGGCGATTGGGTTGGTCGAAGGCACAGAAAATCAGGTGTTTTTGCAATGGGAAGTACAAAATGCGCCCGATAACATTGTTGAATTTGTGGCAGATGGCAAATCCGAATGGGAAATTGCACCTGCCACCAATTTCTATCAAGTGGTGGAAGTTGCGCCTGGTGCCAAAGCGATTAATTTTGTGTTGCGTGTGAATACGGCGTTGGGTTATGTGTATCGGGGCGTGGATTTTCCGTTACCCATTACCCAGACGGTT
>JALONZ010000178.1 GCA_025454675.1 Anaerolineae bacterium
CGGAGTTTTTCTTGATTGATGCCAAAATCATTAGACGCTGTGATGAACGCGCCAATGGTATTGGTGGTGGTGGATTCCAGATTAACCACTTCTGGAATGTTAGCGAGTTCTGCTTCAATGCGTTTGGTCAAAATTTCCAAAACTTCATCGCTGGTCATGCCACTGGCTTGAGCGAGGACGAATGTTTGTGGTAATTCAATGGGGGGTAACAACTCTTGTTTTTGTTCTGTCCATGCCAAGACACCTAGTGCCATCAACACGACAACCATCAAAAGAGTTAGATACCGAAAGCGAAGTGCGAGTGCGGTGATACTACCAAATAGTGCTTTCATACAGGGGGTTTTCTCCAAAATTGGTGTGACTAACAACCTTTTTATTATAAGCCCCCTCATCTGGTATCTGTCAATAAGGTTTGTTCAATTTTTCTCAAACGTTAATTAAATTTTTTGTAATAATACAATAGGGACAAGGCATTACCTTGTCCCTATCATGTTCAAACCATATTACAGGCTAAATTAGATGATAAAACCGGTTTTCTTTAGCGGTAAGGGGCGCTATGATAGACCCAAACAGCGGGACCGCCTTCTTCGACATTATGTGATATAAAATTCTCAAATCCCTCTGCCACCCATTGATATAACCAATGAGCATCGCTAATGGATAAGTTGACGCATCCATGACTACGGCGGAAGCCAAAGCCATCATGCCAATATGCGCCATGCAAAGCACGACCTTCATCGAAATACATTGTCCAAGGGACTTCTTCGATGAGGTAATAATCATCACCGACCACACCACCGGTCATATCATCGCGCGTTTTGCGAAAATAGATGTGATACATGCCCTCGCGCGTTTGCCATTGGGGTAATCCACTGGCGATGAGGGTGGCAAAAATGGGTTTGTCGCCTTCAAATACGATGACAACTTGCTCGAATAGGTCAATACTAATCCAACGGTCGGTATCAATTTCGGCGGGGCGGTCTAGTGGGGCAACTTTGCCCACATGCGTTTGATTGACCCATTTATCCACACCAATTTGATACCATTCCCAGCCATCAATCATGACCGATGAATAAATATGGAGCATGGTATAACGGCGGACGAGACCATTGGATTCGGCTGGCGAACCGCCCGGTTGTTTGCTGGGGTATACATTGATAAGTGACCATGCGACAGGGTATTTTGGAAATTCACCATTTAAGAAAACCCCACTAAAACTCGATACAACGGCATTTGAATCTTCTAGGATGTCTTTACGTACCCACTCATTGGCATTAATCCGCACCCAACCATCTTGCTCGCCTAATGCGGTAACAAAATTGAAACCAGCATCTTGTACGCGGACATAATTACCATTGGGTGCATCAAAGACTTCCATCACCCCATTGACGCGCATGTAACGGCGGTCATTCATGAGGGTATAATCTACTGGGACGCGGGTAAAATCGGGTGGGACATATGCCAAAATGTCATCGGCGGGCAATCCATAGGCTTCGGATGATGAACAGCCATCCAAACAATCTTGGGTATGAGCAAGCGAAACAGAGGTGATGATAAGACTTAGTAAAATGAAAGTGGTGCATAACCATAAGCGGTAGGTCTTCATGGCATTTATTCCTTGTTATAATCCGCGTACAAATTAAGTGTTTATTTGAAATTCACTCTCTTTTAGGTTAACATCATTCACAGGTGCAAGACAATGACTAAAGCCCTACGGCATCCTAACGATTTGCCCATGACGATTTGCCCATGTACCAATTTGATAATTTGAATTGCCGTATTTTTAATTTGGGCTATACTACGTACTAAATCGGTATTTTGTAGGCGTGTACCTCAGCAGGAGGATGAAATGCGTTTATCTAAAAGGTTTTCTGGACTGATAGTTTTAATTGCATTATTAAGCATGGCTATCAGCAATTCGGTTTGGGCGGTTGAGGTTGAACAAGAACAACAATCGCGTTATGTAACCCCTGTCCTCATCGTGAATGTGAGTTTTATGAATGTGCGTAGCGGTCCTGGCACCGAATATGGCGTGTTACTCACAGTCCCCGGTGGTACAGAATTGCCTGTGTTAGGTGTTGCACGGGATTTGGTATGGTATCAAGTGTCTACAGTGGTTGGTGCTGGTTGGGTAAATGTGGAAAACACCATTCCCCGTGGCAATTTTAGTAGAGTTCCATATGTCTCTGCGCCAGCGTTAACCATTGAAAATGTGATTGGGACAACCACCACCACAACAACGACAACGACCACCAACAACGGCACAACCATGAGCATGGGCGACCGTGACTGGGGTATTGGTATTTTGGCATCGCATTTCACACGTACAGCGGCAGACCCCAATTCAATCTCGTTGGGCGAAATTCCAATCAACTTTGATAATATCTTCCCCTTATTGGATGCGGTTGGAAACGCAGGTTTCCTGTGGCTAAAAATAGATGTGCCAAATTTGGGTGTGGTGTGGGTTGAGGGTCAAAAGACCTATTTCCGCCCATTTGCTTGCCCAGGTAGTTCTTTTAGTGTGGCTGTTTTCACCAACACAGTTTACCCCGGTCCAGGTCCTGATGGGTCTGGCTCATTAGACGGCAGTATCTCGTTTGTGGCAGGTTTAGAAGCCTACATTTTGGATGCACGCAACGGATTTTTTAAGGTGGAATTCCAAGATGGTGCAACGGGTTGGATTCGCCAAGAAGAATTTGTGGTTCGCCCACAATTGAACAGCCCTTATTGCGATAATCGTGTTGTAGCGACAACCCAAAATGGCACGACAACCACTACTAGCACAACGCAAACAGTGGTGCGCTCGGCGGCACGGGTGATTATCAACACGGGCAACCTGAATGTGCGTAGTGGTCCGGGTTCTGAATATGCGTCTGTGGCTGTAGTCGCGGGTGGCACAGAATTAGATGTGATTGGCTTCGCACCCGATAGCATTTGGTATCAAGTGCGTGGAAATTTTGGTGTTGGTTGGGTCAATAGCGAATTCACCATCTTCAGAGGCAATGGTCGTGGCATTCCCATCGTCACCGACTTTGGCAATGCGTCATTGGCACGCCCCTCTGCTACCATCACCAATGCAGTGACATTGTATGCCGCCCCGAACCCAACATTGGGGACAGTTGGCGCATTATCGGGTCCGTTGGATGTGTTTATTGTGGCACGTACACCGTCATCGGATTGGATTCAAGTCGAAACTGCAATTGGATTTGGCTGGGTGCAATCGGCACTCGTCCGCATCTCTGGCGATTTGAGCCTTGTGCCTGTGGTCGGTGGCTGATAATCCTGAGCGATTGATGACCATTTTTGATAATAATTTTTTGGAAGGGCGCACATGGTTGCGCCCTTTGCGTGTTCGATAAAAGGATAAACCCAAATGGAAAAATGGATTTCGACTATCCGTGAATTTTATGATGGACGCACGACCGAGTTACTCCCCTCATCAATTTTTGGGAAGGGGCAAAATTTATTACAAAATCTCAAATTACAGCAACGTATTCGCATTGGCATGATACCGTGTGTGAGCCAAGAAGAACCGCATGTAGCGATGGGATTAATGACCTTACTCGCTTATTTATTGGAACGCTGGGGCGATGTGCGTGTTTATCGGTTATTTTTCCAAACGGAAACACCGCCGTCATCGTACCAATGGCTGATGAAAGACTCGCAATATACCGATGATGAATGGGTATTTGATGCGTTGGATGAAAACGCAGTATTATCTGGCACACTGGATAAAACAGGCGATACATGGAAATGGTCATTACACCTGCAAAATGACCTCGCCGAAGAAGGTGAGGATGATAAAAAATGGGACTACACCGCCGATTCATTGTCGGGATTGGTGAATCAAATGGAAAAAGCCTGTGCAGATATTATTGCACAATTTGATGTAACTCCCATTCATCCCATCCCCGCGCCAACCACCGAAGCCGATGAGACATCGCTTAGACGCTTATTACGTGGTGTGTTTGAGTGGCAATTGCAATTGTTGTTGGTGTTATATGGCAAGGGGTGGGAAGAGGGGGATATTCGCGCTAAATTAGATGAATTGGTTATTTTGGGCAACCTGACCCGTGATGATTTTGGCGCATGGGCGGCGACTTATGCCGTGTCTCATGCGTTGCGCGGGGGATATGCGCCTGTGCCTGATTCTGTGGTGACGATGATGGATGGGTATGTGGATAATTTTGCGCCATATACATTGTATCCGACCATTTTATTGGCGCGTGGCTTATTTAATGCGGGGCATTCTGCAATCGCCTATCAATTATTGGAAGCCGAGACGGATAAAAAACCGCAAAATGTGTATATTTGGCTCATCAAAGCGGATATTTATCGGCGTGGTGGGCGGACATGGGATTTGATTCATGCTTATCAAGATGCGATTTTGTTGAGCGCGGTAAATGCCGATTTGTATCAACAATATGGGAACGTGTTGGAATTATTGGATGAAAATCCAACAGGAACATATGCCCTGATTGAAACGAGTGAAAAAGATGAGTATTCCGAAGAGGATGACCTCGTATTTGAGGCGATTGAAGCCTATAAAAAGGCGTTGGAACTTGACCCTGAGCGTTTAGCCTGTCTGCAAAGTCAATTGTTATTGATGATAGACGCAGGTGAAGAAACAGATGCGTTATATGAAGCCTTTGCCACGCTCATCGAAAAAGATGCTAAAGGGGAGCATGTGCGGGCAGTGGTGGAAATGGCATATAACTTGTATGACATACCTGCTTTTATGCAGGTGTTACAAGATTATGTTGAGCAACACCCCAAACGTGCTGATTTATGGGTGAGCCTCGCGGTTTTGGCGGTTCATGATGAAGATGATGAAGGCGCGGCGGAATATCTGGATGAAGCGGAAAAATTGACTGAGGACGAATCCGTGCTTGCCGATGTTGACCGTTTGATGATGTCGGTGAATGACCCCGAATTTGAAGAAAAACTGGGTGGCATTTACGCGATGGTGAGCGGTGGTAATAAAGTGAACTCGCAAACCATAAAATTCTTAGAAGATATTATCGAAAAAGCGCCCATGATTCCCGAATCGTATCTGTATTTGGCACAATCATATGTTATTTGGGATAAAAAAGACCATGCCTTAGAGACCATTCAACAGGGCTATGAGCAATTGCCCGATAACCCCGAAATTGCCGAATTATTGGCGCGATATGAATGGCAATTTGGGGATAAAGATGTGGCACAAACTGTTTTGACAGACAGTTTGGCAGTGAATCCGACCTATGTCCCGCTCATGGCGCGGATGGGACAAGTTTTATTTGAACGGAACGAAAAAGATGCCGCCAAAGCATGGCTGACCCGCGCCGAAGCCTTATCTCCGCGTGACCCGATTTTGGCAGATGTGCGGAAATTTATCGCCGATGCCATGGCGAAGGGGTAATGAATTAATATGCTTGTAGTGACATGATATATCATGTTACTACAGTTCGACCGCCTCGACCTTCCCATGCGATAAATCGCGCAACGCATT
>JALONZ010000179.1 GCA_025454675.1 Anaerolineae bacterium
TATCTGCTATTAAGGGACCGATTTTGATGTATTTTTTCAAATTTGTGCCTGCGGATGTGTGGGGTAGCCTGCCTGTTGATTATTGGAATGTGGGGCGTGATGCTGTGCCAGAAGATTATATCGGCGCATGGGATGCACACCATGATATTTTGAATGATGTGTTTCGGATGATTGTTTATAGCGATAATTATTCAACGGGCGATGTGTTGATGTATACCTATCCCTATACGCTGTATGCGGATGATTACAATCCGATTCAAGCCTTCAACCAATGGTCATATGATGAAATTGGGATTTCGCAGGAGAGTGGGATGCGCGAGTGGGATAAGGGTGGGACAGATAACTCTGCTTATATTGAACCGCGCTTTGACCAACGGTTTACAACCATTTATGGCGTGACACGGTTTTATAACAACACGGTTTCGACTCTCGATTTAGCCCGATATTATTATTGGATGTATCATGACATGCCTCGTGATGCGTATGAGGTGGCGAAAGGGGTGATGTCTATTGTGGAGGGGTATCCTGGCTTCTTAGAATTGACCGCGCAAAATTTGGGCGGGATGCCTGTGAGCAAAGATGGATTTGTGGGACCGGATGATGAAAATAATAATCGTCAAGAATGGTTAACCGCAGATGCGGGGCTGATGTTGTTTGATGACCGCGATTTGTTGGTGATTTCGATGTCGGTGAATGGTGGCGACCGCACAGACGAATTATATGGTGAATTGGAGCGCATTGTCCGCGCTGACCGCGATGAATTGTATTGGAATCCCGCTTATGATTACATCACATGGATGCGGAGTTCAGATAGTCCATATGGCGAAAATAATTTATCCACAGAGGGGTTGTATTTTATCGCGGATTATTTGTATGAACAGGGGATTATGCTTGAGGCGGGGACAGATTATAGCCAACAACGCGACCAATTTTTATTTGCGCGTGATTTTTGGTTAATTGTGTTCCCTGATGATATTGTGCCATCAGGACGAAATGCGGTGCAATCGCGGGTGATGGGGATTCGTTACGCGGATGTGGGCGGAACACTCACCGATGTGGCGCGTGAATTGGGGCTGGTCATCCCGTGAGGTTGGGGAATCGGTGGCGGAATTTCGGATTTTTTTAATCCGAAATTCCGCCCACTGCTATTTATTGCCCATACCCTGTGGCTTGTGATAATGCGCCATAGAGGGGTCTCTCGGCGGGGAGTAGGGCAGGATTGATGATGCTATAACCTGCTACCTCATCGCGCTGTTCCACACGGAACATATTGCCAAAATTCAAATTCCACAAAATCATGCCTTCGATATAGGGTAAGGATTGACCAATCTGAAAGGCGCGAATGGTATGATTCAATTGGTCGCGGGCAGTATTGTAGGTCATCCACAATTCTGGCGCTTCGGTGGGGAGTCCTTCCCATGTTGCCCAACCAAATTCGGTAATCCACATTTTTGCCCCATGCCGATTATTTTGCATAATGGCATATAAGTCCTCAATATTTTGGATGAAGAAGAAATGCGGGTCGTCATCCCAGCCTCTATCGGGAATGGCATTGCAACACCGTGCATCAGGCGCATTTCCCCATCCGTATGGATGAACACCGATGAAAATGTCTGTGCCATAATTTGCCAACCCTGCATTATACATTTGTTGTAAGAAGGTGCGGTCATCTACAGTGGCATCGCCGATATTACCAGTTGGGGCTAATCCTGCCGTGATAATTTGTAGGGCGGGTGAATAGGCGCGGATGGCATTATATGACGGCGTAAAAAGTTGCATATATCCTGCGCCATTGAAGGGCAATGTGCCTCGCCATTCGCGGATGAGATTTGGCTCGTTCCAAATTTCGATGGCATCAATTGCCCCGCCGATTTTGGTTTGGGTGAGCATAAAGGTGATAAAATCGGCGAGTGCTTGCGGATTATCTGGCGGACCGTCTTCACTATTGATTGTTCGCGCCCAGCTTGGGGCTTTGGCGATACTCAGCATAACCCGCATATTGGGGGGGCGAGAAGCCGCCTCAACTTGGCGCTCGAATAATTGCATTTTATCATTGAATACATTGGGCGCATCAGGTTGCAGAAATGCCCAATTCACCTGAATTTTTATCCAGCTTACGCCTGTGCGTTCCGTCATTTGCACATAATTCTCCCATTCTGCTTGCCCCACATTAGAATAGAGTTGCAATCCCATGCGAGACGCATCCAAAAGGGGGATGGGTGTGGCAGTCGGTCCCGTTGCGGTTGCCGTGATAGGGACAGGTGTAATGGTTGGGATGACGGGTGATGGGACGACCAATGTCGGCAACACATAATCGGTGGGGACAACGGGTCCCACTCGCGTTCCTTCGCCGATAGTCGGAAGTGGTTGCGGTGTTTCTGTGGGAGCGATGACGGGTGGCTCGCTGGTATGAGTTGCGGATGGTGATGGTGTCATTTCGACAGTTATTTCGGCAGTTTGGGTTAGGGTAGGGGTGCTGGATGGCAAATTGACCACTGCCGCAGGGGTAGGGGTGATGACAATCGTAATACGTTCTTCTGGCGCACAGGCAAATAATGCCCATAACGCCCCGATGAGTGAGAATATCAGTAGGTGTTTTTTCAGTCGTCTATTCATGATGCAAATCTTATCATATTGTTGATGGTTATGGCTATAGGGTGTGCCTGACGGTTGGTGGGCGCTTACCGAACTTCGTGTAATATGATACACTGAAACATAGGCAGAATTGATGCCTCTTTTTATAATCTATTTGTGGAGATTGTTGAATGAAAAAATTGTTACTTGCTTTGTTGATTGGTTTATTGCTTTTGCCAGCCATCAGCCAAGCCCAAGAATCGGATACACGCCAAACCCCTGATGAAATTTGTGCCTCTGTCCCTAATCCTGCTCCTGAACCCACTACCCGCGAATATGCCCAACCTGAACAAGTTTTAGAAACGGGCGTAGATTATGCCGCTGTATTTTGTACCGAATCGGGTGCGGTTTATGTGGATTTATTTGAAACACTTGCACCCCTTACAGTGAATAGTTTTGTATTCTTGTCGCAAAACGGATTTTATAATAATACCACCTTCCACCGCGTTTTAGAAAATTTTATGGCACAAGGTGGCGACCCCACTGGTACAGGCAGTGGCGGACCGGGCTACACCGTTTTGGATGAATATGTGGCTTATATGACCTTTGACCGTCCGTGGCTGTTGGCAACTGCCAATTCTAATAATCGTGATGCAGGGCGTACCGATACCAATGGTAGCCAATTCTTCATCACCACCGTTGTCACCGATTGGCTGAATTATAATCACACCATTTTCGGCGAAGTGTTATCGGGTCAAGATGTGGTGGCTGGTTTGCGTCTGCGTGACCCTAATACCGACCCCAACCCTGGTGCCGCATTGAATACCGTTGTCATCATTACTGACCCCAAGTCGGTGATTAGCACATTTGAACCGCCCGCACCCGCCACACGCGCCGATTTTGAAGAAGCCCTAACCGCGCTTGAAGGATTGGATTGGGCGGCGCGTGATGCTGACAATACGGGTGTTTTTGATGCGGATGTGGTTGCCAGTCGTTTCCCAGAAGCCCTGCAAGCGGATGCAACAGCATTTTTTGAGCAATATGAACTGCAATTCACCGCGCAAGTCCGTGATGTGAACAGCGAATGTGATGTGACCAGCATCCCCGCCACTTCATTGAGCGAGACGATTCATGTGTTTTCGAGCAAAGAAAATGCGGTCAGCGCCCTAAATGACCCCGTTTTCACAACATTAGTCACACTCGGTAACGGTGATGTTACCACCAGCGAGACAATCTATTATAAATTACCCATTTATCGCTGGGCATCAAGCGAATGTGGTGTGGATGTGATTCAAGCCCGTGCCGTGCGCCAATTGGGGCGGATGCTGATTATCACCGAATTGGTTTATCTGGCGGGAAGCGATATTGATGAAGATGCCATCTTAGATGATGTCAACATCAGCTACTATGATGTTGGGTTTACAGAACTGTTCCGCGCGGAAGCCAATCAATAAGTATCAATCATGGGCGCACTCATGTTAGTCATTGGTGATGAGTGTGCCTGTCTGCAAATCATCTGTCAGGGCATATAACAGCCGATTTTTAACCTGCCCGTTCATAATCCGAATGGATAAATGGGGTCTGGCTCTGACCAAATTTACCATATCTCGCACTTTGGCGAACATGCCCCCTGTGACATCTGTCCCATACGACCCGCCGAGTGCGGATTGATAATCGGCAAGTGTATTGGGTGTGATGCGTGGGATGACCTTGCCATCACCATCCAATACACCATCCACTTCCCCGACCAAAAAGACTTGTTGAACAGGCAAATTTTTTGCCAAATAAGTCATAATGGTTTCGGTGGAAATAATCGTCCCCCCGCGCACCTCATCCAGCGACACATCGCCATAAACCAACGGCACAAGTCCATTTTTGAGCGCCACTTCTAATGGATGGAGTGCCATTTGAATCAATTCTCCATCATGACATAATGCCGATGCGGATGGTTGCAATTTGAGGATGGGCAAGTCTGCCTCAATCAATTTTTCCATGACTAAATTATTGAGCATCGCCGCCACCCGCCCAACTTCGGCATATCCGCGCCAATTTTCGCGGGTAGATACCCCTTGCATCGTCCCGTGCCGATGAGCGGCGAAATGTCCAAAAGAACCGCTTCCATGCCCAATAATCAGCGATGTAGGGGCGGTTTTTTGCGCTTGTGCGATTTCTTGTGCCAATTGGGTCATAATATCCGCATTAAAGCTATTTTCGACCCGTTTATCAGTAATCAGCGAGCCACCAAGTTTAATCAGTGTGTGCATCATTATTCCAATCCTATTTCACTACAGTGATAAACGCATTTCGCGCCCCTGCGCGGAGCAATGCCTCATGTACGATGGGTGCTTGGTCGGGTTGGACGAGGGCTATCATATTGCCACCGCGTCCACCACCCGATAATTTTGCGCCTAATGCCCCCGCACGCATCGCCACATCAATCAACTTTTCCAGTGAATCCGCAGAGACGGTTAATTGGCGCAATAATTCGTGATTGCGAATCATGAGCGGGGCTAAATCGGCGGGATTGCCGCTTTCGATGATGCTTTTAGCCTGAATCGAAATAGCGCCAATTTCATCTAAAATCGGCGTGATTGTATCAGGATGAGCATCGTATAATTTGCGGACATCGCCCACCGCCACCCGTGTGATGCCTGCCTCGCCTGTATCGCCGATGACCAATGTGAACGGCGTGCCGATTTTCAGGGATTGTAAGGGCATCCCCTTCACAAAATAAACAGGACGTTCATACACAATGACGGTGTTATCAATCCCGCTAGGTGTGCCATGATACAATTTTTCAATCTCAAAAATGAGTTGATTGAGGCGGTCATCATCCAAATTTTTGCCAACTGCCCCCGCAACTCCGCGTGCGAGTGCTGTAGAGACTGCCGCGCCACTGCCCAACCCACTCGCC
>JALONZ010000180.1 GCA_025454675.1 Anaerolineae bacterium
AACCGTGTAAATGAAGTGACATTTAGCCCAAATGGTAATACAGTGGCATCGGCGGGTTGGGATACGACTTTGCGCCTATGGGATGCCAGCACAGGTAAAGAACTACGCAAACTCATCGGACATATCAATTTTATCCAAGCCGTTGCATTCAATGATACAGGCACATTGCTCATATCAGGCGGGGCAGATACAACCGTCCGTCTGTGGGATGTGAACACAGGCGAAGAGTTGTTCCGCTACGATGAGCATAGTGACTGGGTGTCGCAAGTGGCATTCATCCCCAATAGCGATTTCGCCGTATCAAGTGGGCAAGATAAAACGTTACGCATATGGCGCGTGGAGTTAAGCCCAGAATCAGTATTCGCATGGGCAACCGAAAATCGGTATGTGCGCGAATTATCATGCGGTGAACGCACCCAATTCCGTGTCGAACCTTATTGTGAAGTTGAATGAGGCGGACGGTTAAATATCACATCAATTATGCCAAAAACTGATAATAGTTATCCAGTCATTATCATCGGCGGTGGGTTAGCAGGACTCACCGCCGCCGTTTACCTTGCCAATGCCGATATTCCCCCACTTGTACTTGATGCCGATGCCCTTTGGACAGGTGGTCGCTTGGCAGGAGGTGATTTTGATTCATTCACCCATAACGGGCATGAATGGCATTTTCCGCCAGAACACAGTGTTCATGCCCTTTGGGGCGGATATGTCAATTTACGCCGTCTCATTACCGAATTTACCCCTACTCAATTGAATACCTCGAATGGCGAAGAATGGGTCAATCGCTGGAGGCGCGATATTCGCAAAATTGAAGCTGGCAATTCGGTTAGACGTAGCTGGATACCTGCCCCATTTCATTATTTGCAACTCCTATTCAGACCGCGATTTTGGACAGGTATCACCCCTCTCGACTTTTTATCACTCCCCGGATTTTTATTTAGCATGGGCTGGACGGTTGGGTTTGACCCGCTCAAAGAACAAACCCCGCTTGATGGCTTATCCATGCGCGAATTTTTTCGGGGCTGGACACCCAATTTACGTGCCACCTTCACCGGGCTCGGCGCAAATCTACTTGCCGCCCCACCCGACCAAATATCAGTCGCCAGTTTTATCGCGGCATTACGCTTTTATACAGTCTTACGCCGTGATGCGTGGCAAATGCAATTCTTTCCATCCAATTCCGCCTATAGCCTCATCAATCCATTGGTGGAATTTATTGAATCGCATGATGGACGTGTCTGGCGTGGCACAACAGCCACACAACTGGCTTATCAAGATGGATTATGGCGCATCACAGTGGATGATTATCCAAACCGTGTGACACGCACCCTATACGCCCAACATATCATCATCGCCACCAACGCGCCATCAGCGCAAAGATTGTTGATGGATAGCCCCACAACCGCCCCACTGGCGCAAAAAATTAAATTTCCAGATGCCATTAGCAATGTTGTTGTGCGGATGTGGTTCGATTCCGCCCCAATTGGCGGTGCAAATAGTGGCATGTTCACAGGTGATAGTGTCATTGATAATTTTTTCTGGCTACACCGCCTCTATGATGAATTCGCCGATTGGGGGGAGATGGGATATAGCGCCCTAGAAGTACATCTGTATATCGAAGAAGAATTGCTCAATCGAGATGACCGTCATCTACTCATTGTGGCTGTGGATGAAGTACAACGCGCATTTCCAGAATTAAAAGGTCATTTTGTGCATGGCGCAGTCCGCCGAAATAGCAAAAATCATACCGAATTTCGTATTCCAACTCATGATAGCTTATGGGTGAAAACGGAATGGCAAAATTTATATATGGCGGGTGACTGGGTTGGTTATGATACCCCTTCATTTTGGATGGAACGGGCTACGGTAACAGGTATTGCCAGCGCAAATCATGTTTTAGAGGCATTCCAAAAATCCACAATTGACATCTTATATCCACCACCACCAGAGCTTTTAGCCCGCTTATTCGGGTGGCTTGTATATTTTATTCGTTGGCTCATCAGACCAATTTTAGGTTTAATTCGTGCAATTCAGCACAAGCGGATTAAAAAATTATGAAAACAGTGTGAAAATGATGAGCAAATTGCCTAATGCTATAGGCAAAAACTCCCAAAAGTGCTATCTTTAAGGTAATTTTATAATCAAGATAAGAGAAATTATTTTACAAGATAAAATCGTTTGGATAAGCTACAATGATAGATATGATGAGCTTTATTAGAACGGCGGCATTGCTAAACAATATGGATATAAACATAGAAAAAAACGGAAACGTTACCATCATCGAACTCAATGGCGACTTAAACGCCAACTCCACCGCCAAAATTCAAGACCAAGTGTTATCGGCTACACCACCCAATAGCAAAGTTCTGCTGGATATGACCAATGTTAAGTACATGTCTAGCGCCGGTTTACGGTTTTTGCTGTTGTTATCCCGTCAATTAGGTGGGCAAGTGGGCAATATTGTCCTCACAGGTTTACGTGAAGAAGTGGAAGATGTGATGTCTATAACAGGCTTCTTAGATTTCTTCGTCACCGCAGAAGACCGCGCAGAGGCACTCAAAACCCTATCCTAAATTAAAAACGTGGTATCATAGAGAGGGGCTAATCAATCGCCCCTTTTGATGATAAGGTAAAAAAATTATGCAGAATACACGCATAGATAATCAACCCACCCACGTTTATAAAGAGTATCGGCTTAGAATAGGTCAACCCCTGCCCTTTGGGGCGACAGTCACCTCTCATGGGGTGAATTTCGCAATATTCTCGCGTTTTGCAACATCCTGCACACTCGTTTTATACCTCAAAAACGAAAAAGACCCGTTTGTCGAAATCCCATTTCCAGAAGAATTTCGGATTGGGCATGTATTCACAATGATTGTATTCGACCTCGATTATGAGCGTATTGAATATGGTTTTCGGATGGACGGACCCAATAAGCCCCATATGGGGCATCGGTTTCACCCGCAGAATGTCCTCAGCGACCCTTATGCCAAATCCATTGGTGGGCGCGAAATCTGGGGCGATGTGACGAATCCAGAATTTGATTATCAACACCGCGCCCAAATTATTCCAGAAGATTATGATTGGGGAAATGACCGCCCACCAAACATCCCAATGGAAGATTTGGTCATCTATGAAATGCATGTCCGCGGGTTCACTAAAAATCCCAATTCAAATGCGAAGTATGGTGGCACATATGCCGCTATCCGCGAAAAAATACCCTATTTCGTAGAATTAGGCATCAACTGCATTGAATTATTGCCGATTTTTGAATTTGATGAATTAGAGTATGTTCGGCGAAATCCAGTCACCAAAGAACGCCTCATGAATTATTGGGGATATAGCACCATCGGCTTTTTCGCGCCAAAATCGGGTTATGCCGCCACTGGCGTTTATGGGATGCACTGCGATGAATTGAAAACACTGGTTAAAGAATTGCACCGCAACGGCATCGAAGTCATTTTAGATGTGGTATATAATCACACAGCAGAGGGCAACGAAAAAGGTCCCGCAATCTCCTTCCGTGGCATAGATAATAAAACCTATTATATGCTCGACCCCGATGGGCGTTACCTCAATTTTAGCGGAACAGGTAACACCATGAATTGCAATAACCCTGTCGTGCGAAATATGGTTGTGGATTCGCTCCGTTATTGGGCGGCAGAATATCATATTGACGGCTTTCGGTTCGACCTCGCGTCTATTTTGGGGCGTGACCAACTGGGAAGACCACTGGCTAACCCTCCCCTGCTGGAAATGTTGGCATACGACCCCATCCTCGCCAATTGCAAACTCATCGCCGAAGCGTGGGATGCAGGTGGCATGTATCAGGTGGGCAGTTTTCCCGCATATGGACGCTGGGCAGAATGGAATGGTAAATATCGAGATAGCATACGCCGATTCTTGAAAAGCGACAGAGGATTAGCATGGGAAATCTCAGAGCGGGTACAAGGCTCACCCGATTTATATGCGGGACGTGGCGCAACGGCATCGGTCAATTTCATCACCGCGCATGACGGCTTTACACTCTATGATTTATATGCCTATAACGACAAACATAATCTTCAAAATGGCGAAGATAATCGAGATGGTGCAAATGATAATTATAGCTGGAATTGCGGTGTTGAGGGCGAAACAGATGATGAGGAAATTAATCAATTACGTCGTCGTCTCATCAAAAATGCCCTAGCCACGCTTATGATGAGCAAAGGTGTGCCAATGTTGCTGATGGGTGATGAAATGGGGCGCACTCAATTTGGCAATAACAATATGTATTGTCATGATAACATCACCAATTGGCTCGATTGGTCGCTCCTCAAGAAAAATGAGGATATTTTCACCTTTTGCAAATATTGCATCCAGTTCCGCCATCAACACCCTGTTTTACGTGGTGCAAATCATTTTCAACACCGCGATATGGTGGGCAGTGGCTATCCTGATATTTCATTTCATGGCACCCGCGCGTGGCAACCCGATTGGTCAAGTTACGTTCTCACAATGGCATTCATGCTTGATGGCGCTCATACGGTCACTTATGGTCATGCCCCCGATGATATGATTTATATGGCATTCAATATGCACTGGGATAGTCATATCTTCCAATTACCCCAATTACCCGCCAATAAAAATTGGCATGTTTTCATCAATACCAGTCCAGGTGTTGAAAATATCATTCATCCACCGGGTGCAGAAATCCTCATCAATCCCCAAGACCATATTTGGGTCGGGGGACGGTCTGTTGTCGTTTTAGTCGGAAAGTAAGCACAGGGGCGGATAAAATCAAGTTTGATTTTATCCGCCCCTGCTTGTGCATCCATTATCGGCTTTGCCATGTAAAGCTACGCGCTTCACCCGTTACCCCAACAATACTATATGTATTATCAGAGTTCACCTGCGCCACAGAAATCGTCCATGTGATGAGGTGAGGTTGCCCATCATTCGGGACAAGTTCCTCTGGCAGGCGGATAGTTGTTTGTTTGGTAGTCGCTGTCCATGTCGTACCATTGGTGTTATCTACAACCTGAATTAGATATTGTTCTTGTGGGCGCAACACCCCCACACTGACCCACTGCAATGTGACCAAACCCGCCGCAATCCCGCCATTCGGTGGCGATACCAACATTGGCGCATTAAAAGTGGGAGTCATTGTAGGGGTTTCTTGACCAGAGGGTGTTGGTGTAAGGGTCATGGTGGGGGTTGGTAAAAGCACATTAATCGCCTGCCCTTCCCGAATAAATGGATTACAATTCGGTCCCCCACCGGGCTGGTCAAAGTTACAACCAATGAAGCTAATATCTGCATTTAATTGGCTAATTTGCCCCAGCGACATCGAAAATTCTTCCGCAATACTAACAAGAGTATCCCCACTGACAATCGTATATTGCCCAACCAATTCCCATGGGGCAAGATTCACATTAGGTCGCATCGGGGGCATAGTCGCCGATGTATTGTTCACCGTTATCCCTGTGATACTTTCGGGT
>JALONZ010000181.1 GCA_025454675.1 Anaerolineae bacterium
TGATTGGTGGCAATCACCCCGTATTGGCTGGCTTTTTGATAATCCCGCGCCTGATACCAATATTCCGTAAGCGGTGTAGCACGACTAGCATCATCGGGATACACCGTTTCGATGGCAGTGGCTAATATCTCCGCAAGGCATTTGCGTTCATCATTGGGCAGATGGTCTAGCAAATATTCGCGCAATTTATCATGACTAAACCGAAATTCACCATCGGCACTATCCAAAATGGCGGCATTCGTACACGCCGTCAGCCAATGGTCAACATCGGTGGCTTGCGCCGATAAGCCTTGTTCGCGCCATATCAGGACGATTTGATATAACACCTCTAAATCGAGTTGTCTGCCTTCGATGGCGGCAATTTTGAGCAGGCGTTGCGAGACCTCATCTTGTGGCGCACGGCTGAGGCGACGTTGAATCACTTGCTCAATCCCGCCTGCAAACACACTACGCGGAAGCGCCTCTTGACCCACACGGCTCAGGCTACCCGCCTCTTCTGCCAAAACGCGCATGACTTCCACGATGAAAAAGGTATTGCCTTCGGTTTCGCGTTCTATCAGGCTCAGGATTTGCGGATTATTGCCATTTTCACCCAGCATCGCCACGCTCAACGCGCGGATGTGGTCGGTATCCAACCGTCCCAAACGCAATAGGGTCATATTGTCTAGGGCTTGGGGCAAATTGGGCGCTTCATCATCTCGATAATTGCCAATGATGAGCATGGGCAAGTTCTCGATGTGATTGAGCAAATTCTGGAGGGGTGTGATACCTTCCTGCGCCCATTGCAAATCTTCTAGGATGAGGACAATCGGTGTTTTTTGGCGTTTGAACACCCCGACTAAGGTCGCAATCAGGCGTTCTTGTTGGGCTTGCCCTTCTAATGGGGATAGCTTGGGAATATCTGCCCCGCATAATTCATCTAAATCGGGGACAATTTCTTTTAAGATGGCGATTTCGGCAGGGTCTAAATCGGCGGAGAGTGCCAATCGGCGCATGGGGTCACGCCACAGTTGATAGGGCAACCCACCATCCACGACTGACTGCCCGCGCAATACCAGCGCCCCTTCCACCATCGCGCGGATGCGAACTTCATCCACCAAGCGCGACTTGCCCACCCCACTCTCGCCACCTATCAACCACGCCGAACCTGTTGGCAAGTCGGCTTTCATCATTTGCCCAAGCGCGTTGCGTAATTGGCGGATTTCTGTATCGCGCCCCACAAATTTGGCGGCTTGCAAAAAGCCTTCGCGCATGGTGGCGGATTCTGTCGGTGTGGGGAGCGATACGGCGCTACATAAGGCATGAATGGCGGCATCAGCCGATGGATACCGATTTTGCGGATTTTTATCCAGTAGTCGCGCAATGACAGACGCAATATCGTGGTCTAAGCCGTTCAAATCGGGTTGTTGATTCAAAATGGCGTTCAGCAGTTGCGCCATCGTTTTGACGATATACGGATGCCGTCCTAAAAATAATTCACAGGCAATCACGCCCACCGCGTATAAATCCGATTCCACCGTTGCAGGGGTATCATTGAATAATTCAGGCGACATATAAGTGAGTGTACCCGCCGCCATTTCGCCCGCATTGGTGGATGAGCTATACGCTTCGAGTGCCAAGCCAAAGTCCAACACTTTGACGACACCATCGGTTGTGACCAACACATTGGCAGGCTTTAGGTCACGATGAATCACCCCGCGCCGATGCAAATAGGCAAGGGCTTGGAGCATTTGCACCAATAACCCAATTTTGCCTTCTACCGATTTGGATTTGCCGAATTGGTCAATCGGTTTGGCATCGGTGAGCAAATCCATCGTGAAATAAGGATGACGCGCGTCCGTGCCTGTTTCGATATGACTTTCAAACCCATAATCCAACACCGCCACAATATTCGGATGGCGCAATCCCGCCAATGTGCGAAATTCCCGCGCGATGGCAAGCCGAACATCATGACTATCTTGTGAAGTTGGGTCGAGTGCATTGGGGGTTAGGCGAACCCGTTTGAGCGCCACCGTTTTATTCGTCAGGCGGTCTGTCGCACGATGCACACTGCCCATCCCCCCCGCACCGAGTTGGTCATGTAACAAATACCGATTCGCAAATAGGGTGTTCACAAAATACCCTCGCTCACTCTCTGAAAAGCCCACCTGTTCTATGATAACACATTTTGGGGGATTTGTCTTTCATTAGAACAATTTACTAGAACAATTTACTCGGTAATGCGTCTTTCAAAAATCCCTTGACCTGATAATAAAAAACATCCGATGCTTCTAGGTGGGGCAAATGGCGTGTGTTGCTGATGAGCGACAATTTGGCGTGGTCAATCCGCCCCTGAATTTGCTTTGCCACCTCAACCGATACAATCGCATCTTCTTCGCCCCATAATAACAATACAGGCGCTTTGGGAATGCGTTTTTGGGGCGATTGTCCTGTGGCTAATCCGCGCATGAGTAATGCCAAGCCAGCGCGGTCTTGGCGCACTTCTCGCGCAAAATCTTCTGTGACGAGCGATTTATCTGAAAATAATGTCTCTAAACGTGATTGATTATATTCGGATTTGGCGAGGCGCTTAAAAATCATCTTGCCAATCACGGGCATTTTTGCCAACAACTTGCCAAGCGGTGGGATGCTAGGAATCGCGCCCCCATTCACCAACACAACGGCGAGGGCATAACTGGGGTGTGTGGCGGCAAAAATCCGCGCGGCTAATGCACCATACAAATTGCCGATGAGGACAACTTTATCCAACCCTAACGCATCCAGCACATCCTTCACCCATGTGGCGAGTGCATCGGCATGGATGGGCGAAATGGGTTCACTACCACCAAAACCGGGCAAATCTACTGCCACCACATAATAATCTTCGGCAAATTGGGGCATCACTTCTGCCCATTGCACCTTAGCCGAGCCAAACGCGCCATGCAACAAAAAAATGCAGGGTTTATGTGCCTGCCCCATCTCAAAATACCGCACCGATTTGTTGTTCACTTTGATGAATTGTTCGTCCATGCTCATGCCTCACTCGGTGCGGTGATGAATTGATGTTGAATCAGCCACTCGGTTAATTCGCGGATATTCGGCTCAGTAATCATCGCGCCCCGATTCACCCCACGCGGTGTATCACCTTTGGGCAAATAAGCAGGCGCTTCGTATGGCACAATCTCCCCCTTGTTGGCGATGACCAATGTCGGGACAGATAAAAAGCCCGTCCATTCTTCCACGCGCTGACGTGCCACCTTATCGTGGTCAATAAAAATTTCACGATACGGGACTTGATAATCATCCAAGACACGCTTGGCGAGGGTCATCATCGGGCAACCAGAGGAGCGACTATACATAATCAGTTCTTTATCCATAATATCCGCCTAAATTTTTTATCTCTCAATTTTGAGCCATATTATAACGCGAGTGGCACACTTTGAGATAACAATCTTGTTACCACCAACCAAATAACCGATATTGCTTGAGGTCATAACCCAATTTGCGAGCGAGTGCTGTGGAAGCGATATTTTGTGTGGCACAATTCCAATAGGTACGATAGCCGCGCTTTTCCGCTTCATGAATCACATACGCGCAAGTGATGGTCGCAAATCCGCGTTTGGCATACGCCTCGCGGGTATTCACCCCCATTTCAATCACGCCATTATGTGATATACCTGCGAATGCCTCGCACACAATTTCATCACCTTGCATCAAGCAATAACCAAATCCTTTTTGCAAGGCGAGTTCGGATGACCCAAACATCTCCGAATAAAATTGATAATCTTGGATGCGTGTGAATAACTCTGCATCCACCATTTTGACTGTAAAACCGTCTGGAATGGGGGTCATCAAACGGGTAATATCGCCTGTGCGAATATCCGATTCCCACACCAAGCCATCATACATTGTAGGCGGAAAGTGACTGGTCAACCCGTCATCATCTGCCCAAAAACCATATAAAACTTCACCGAATGGACGACGTTCTTCCACCAATTGCGCTAATACACCTTGTGGAAATTGTCCATCGGGGTGAAATGTGCCAAACGTTAATTCTTGAACCAAGCCCCATGTGGGGTTTTGGATGTCATCTGTCCATATTTTGCCAACCATATCCCCCGCTAATACGGCAAAGCATCGCAAACTGGCGGGTGTTTGTGGTCGGAATAACTTGCGTAAATTGTCTGTTACTTGATTCGATTCAAGTTGAATCATGATAGTTTCCTTTTTACGGCGCGGGGGATGTTGGCACGATGCTATTCGGGTTCAAATAGCAAATAATCCCTTCCACCACCGCGTCCGCTAATAATTCGGGGTCATCGGTTAAAATGGCGCGGTCATCACGCATAAATCCGAGTTCCAAAATTGTCCCTGGCGTATTCAGGTCTATCTCACGGAAAATATGATAATCGGTCATATCTCGCGTCAGACCAAATCGGCGTACCAGCCCCGTCCTTGCACCATAAGCCTGTGCGATACATTCCATCAGCCGACTATCCAGTCCATCTTGCGGACGCGCTTCGGAAATGGCGACCAAAAAGCCACTTGCACCGCCATAATCACGGCAATCATTGGCATGAATCGAGACCAGCGCATCCGCCACATAATTGGCAAGGCGCGAATCAAATTCTTCTAACAGGTCTACGGTGTATCCCAACTCACGCAATTGCACCACCACCCGACTGGCAACATTATAATTAATCGAATTTTCGGTGAGTCCATCGGGACAGACGGCACCAGGGTCATTTTGCGGTCCGCGATGCCCCGATACGATGCCGATGCGCCGTAAAAAATTCGGTGTGGCGATGATAGTCGCGGTGGGTGTGGGTTCTAATAAGGAAACCGAATTGCTGTTGCTGGCTTGAGCATCAATCTGCCCCAATTCTTGGCGCAAGCGCCGATTTAGTGCCTCTGGGGATGTCCCCCAACTGAGGATGGTGGCAATCAACCCACCCGAAATCAGGACGAGTAACCACGCGCTGATGAATCCGCCGACCATGCTCCCGCGCCGAATTTTGCGTTGCGTATGACGGCGTTGGATACGGCGAATGCGTTCCGCTTCGAGTGCGACGGCGCGTCTGCGTTCTTCTGGGGTGTTATACAGGGGTTTAACGGGCGGTGGCGCAACTTTTTCTGTCGGTTGCGGTTCTGTAGCGATTTGGGATGTGGGCGCATCTATATCATCATCCTCATCATCAAACTGCGGACGATTTTTAGAGGCGGCACGGCGCATCATCTCCATAAAAACAACCGATGCAGGCGCATGGCGCGGGGCTTCTTCCTCTGCGGGTGGTTGGGTATTTTCGTCTTGGGGTTGGTCGGACATACACGCCTTTACAATTTTATCGGATTTATACAGACAAACAGATATTGCCCCAATACACCATCATTGGAGCCCGTTTTATCGTGATTGGTAACAGCTTCTCCGTGTTTTATTGTAGCGTATAATGTCTGTTTTGGGCTACCCG
>JALONZ010000182.1 GCA_025454675.1 Anaerolineae bacterium
CAAGGTGATGACCTGCGCCGACTCGATTGGAATGTGTATGCCCGCACCAACCGCCCCTATATCAAAGTGTTGGAGGACGAAGAAGATTTAGCCGTCCACCTGTTGATTGATAACTCCGCCAGCATGGATTTTCCCAACCCCAAATATGCCGATGCCGATGCAACCGCCTCATCATCTCCGCAAACTAATAAATTGACCTATGCCAAAAAATTAGCAAGTGCGTTGGGGTATATTGCGCTGAATACCAATGACCGCATGAGCATGACCGCGCTGAACCCGCTTGGCGAATCACATTTTCCACCTGTGCGTGGACGGGCGCAAAGTATCCGTTTATTGCGTTTCGCCAAACAGCTCGAAGCGGGTGGCACAACTGATTTGAATATTGCGCTCCGTCAATATGCCTTGCGAGCGGGCAGGGCGGGGTTATGCTTTGTGTTCACCGATATGTTTTCGCCAACGGGTTATGTGGACGGGTTGAATGTGTTGTTGGGCAAGGGGCATGAGGTGGTGCTGGTGCATTTACTCTCCCCAGAAGATTTAACACCCCCATTGGCAGGTGATTTGCGCCTGATTGATGTGGAAACAGGCATCACGCAAGAGGTGAGTTTGGATAGCACCTTGCGGGCGGCATATATTCGCCGTGTGCAGGCATGGCAGGATGAAATCCGCGCGGAATGTTCTAAGCGTGGGGTGCATTATGTGTTCATCAGCACCGATACGGCATTGGAACGGGTTTTATTGTATGACATGCGTAAAATGAATCTGATTAAATAATCATGGTGTTTATCGAGGGTGCAATAATGCAATTTAGTCAATAAATGCGGTGTTTAACAGGTGGCTGACATACGCCCTAAAGGGCTAGTCAGCCATTACAGGTTGCTCAGTTTTGAGGTGTATGTCCGCCACAAAACCGTATACCGTATTCAAAAACGAACCCACATTATTGCGCCCTTACAGGCTAGGGATGGCTCATATGAATTTTCTGACCCCACTCGGTTTTCTTGGCGCGTTGATGGCAATCCCCATCATTTTACTCTATATGCTCCGTTTGCGTCGGCGCGAAGTCACCATCTCTAGCACCTTTTTATGGCAACAAGTGTTACAAGATGCCGAAGCCAACACCCCTTGGCAACGTTTACGGCGCAATATTTTGCTGTTTTTGCAATTGCTCATCTTAGCCTTGTTGGTGTTCGCATTAGCGCGTCCGTATTTGACCGTCCCAACCGTGAGTACCGGTCAAATCACCTTGCTATTGGATGCGTCTGCCAGTATGAATGCGACTGATAGTGAAGGTGGGATAACGCGCTTTGAATCCGCGAAACGCCTCGCATCCGACATCATCAATACCCTACCCGAAGGCGACACGATGACCATCATCCGTGTGGCGCAAATTCCAGAGGTGTTGATTGCCACCAGTACCGACCAAAATCAACTGCGTAACGCCTTAGCAGAGGCACAACCGAGCCTTGCACAAGCCGATTGGGACGCGGCACTCAGTTTGGCGGCGGGCAAAAGCGCGGTGATTTCGCAAACATTGGTGATTATTGGGGATGGTGGCTTGCCCGAAAATATCAGCTTAGAGGGACTTGGTGCGACCATCCGTTATGTGCCTGTGGGCGAATCATCGGAAAATGTGGGCATTAGCGCCCTCGCCACACGGCGATTGGTGAATAACCCGCCTGAATTATTTGCCCAAATCACCAATTATGGGTTTATTGAGGCGCAGATGATTTTAACATTGTGGGTAGATGGAGAACGCTTCACATCCAGAACGGTGCAAATCCCCGCCAAAAGCAATTTGCCTTTTATCGCTACCCTGCCCGATGAATTTGTGACGGTATATGCCACCCTCAGCCAATCGGTGAATGCCATAACCGAAGATTATTTGACTGTGGATAATACGGCGTATGCGGTTTCGGGGGCATCGGCATCGCGCCGTGTGTTGTTGGTCACGACTGGTAATTTATACATCGAACAAGTTCTGCGGAGTTTGCCGAATATCCAAACGGTACGCACCGATGGCGCGACAGGCATCCCCGCCGATTATGATTTGTATATCTTTGATGGGGTCATGCCCAATAGGTTGCCAGATGGTGATTTGTTTTTCATCAATCCGCCAAATGGGAATGCGTATTTCACTGTGGGCGCAGAAAATGAACAAACTGCATCGCCGATTGTTTTATTGCCGAATGACCCGCGTTTGCGTTATGTGGATGTGGAGCAATTGAATCTCATCAAGTTCCGCGAGATTATCAATGCGAATTGGGCGACACCGTTATTAGCCGTAGCAGGTGGCGCGATTTTATATGCAGGTGAAACAGATGGGCGACAGGTGGCAATTCTGCCATTTGATTTGCGCGAATCGGATTTGCCCTTGCAAGTGAGTTACATTGTGTTGATGGCGAATTTACTGGAATGGTTCACCCCGCGCACAACCTTAACACTGATGGATAGCGCACAAGTGGGGGATGTCATCCCTATCACGCCACCCCTTACGGCGGATGCGATTCGGGTCACTAAGCCGAATGATGCCAACGGGCAAACCATTGCAATCACTAGCCCGACGGTCGTGTTTTCCGATACACTCGAAACAGGCATTTATCGGTTAGAATTATTAGAAGGCGGGGATGTGATTGGCGAACAACCCTTCGCCGTGAATTTATTCAGCCAGCAGGAGAGTGAAATCACCCCCGTCCCATTAGAAGAATTTGCCATTACAGGGACGACACTTCTCACGACTGAGCAGGAAGAAATAGGTCAACAAGAATTATGGGGCATATTTGCCCTCTTAGCCATTTTGTTTTTATTGGTAGAATGGATAACCTATCACCAACGGCTGAAAGTGCCAAAACAATCGCCCAAACCAGCTAAAAGGTCAATATTTGCATGATTCCGATTCGACTTGAGATTAAAAATTTTTTACCCTATCGTTCACCAGAACCGATTATTTTTGACGGGATTCACCTCGCCTGCCTGACAGGGACGAATGGCGCGGGCAAGTCATCTATCCTTGATGCGATTACATGGGCATTATGGGGGCGTGCGCGTGGCAAGCGCGATGATGATTTGGTGCATTTGGGTCAGACGGATATGCAGGTGCAACTGGATTTTTATCAGGAAGGCACGGTGTATCGGGTGTTGCGTCGGCGTGCCAAAGGAAAGACCAGCACAGGCGATTTGACACTCATGGCAAAACAACCCGATGGGCGTTTTTTGACGATGGAAAGTGGGTTACGTAATGCCCAGCCGCGCATCAATAGCCTGCTTCGCTTGGATTATGACACCTTTGTCAATTCGGCATTTTTGCAACAAGGCAAAGCCGATTCATTCACCACCAAAGCCCCTGCAGAACGTAAAAAGGTGCTGGCGGATATTTTGGGACTCGACCAATGGCGCGACTATGAAGAAATCGCCAAAGACCGCGCCGCACAAGCCAAAACACAAATCGGATTTTTTGAGAATCAAATCCGCGAAATTGACCGTGAATTGGCGACACGTCCCGCACTTGAAGCCGATTATCAGAATGCCGAAAAAATTCATGCCGAAGCCACTGTTGCGCTAGAAAATGCGCGTCAACGCCTAAAAGAGGTAGAAAGCACACCCAACGATTTGCGAAATGCCCAAAATAATCGGGCAGACCGCGATGGTCGGTTGCGTGATTTGAATCGGCAATTGCAAGAAGCACGGGCGCGGATTGCCAATAATCGGCAAAAATTAGCGGATTATCAGGGCATTTTGGAGATGCGCCTCACGATTGAAGCGGGTTATTTAGCACTGCAAGAGGCACGTCAAACGGATAGCACCCTGAGCGAGAAATTCCGTCAATTAGCCACGCTCAAAGAGGAGCGCAATCGGTTAGACAATGAGATTCATACCGCAAAATTGCGCTTAGAAGGTGAAATTTCGGGGTTGCAACGGCGCATCAACGACTTGCGCGAGTTGCTATCGGATGATGTATCGGGTGAATTAGCGACCATCCAAACTGAATATGATGCACTGACCAGCCAACAAGCCGAACAAACGACCATGACCGCCACCATCGGCGAGGCGAAAGTCAAATATGCCGAATCGAAGGCGATGTTAGAGCGCCTCAAAGAAGAAGGCACAACCCTCACCGAGCGCATCGAAAAATTATCAGTCGAGGGGGATGAGGCGGTATGTCCGTTGTGCGGTCAACCGCTCACAACCGAACATCGCCAAGAATTATTGACGCAATTGGATGAGGAACGCGAAGCCAAACGTGACGACTATCGCAATCATACGGCGTTATTGGCGCAAATGGCGGATACGATTCAATCGCATGAAACATCGCTGAAAAAACTCGAAAAGCAACTCAAACGTTTGCCCCAAGTCACCACCCAATTGGGGAAACTGAGCGAGCGCCATCAAAAAGCAGATGAGGCACAAGCCCAACTGGATGCGCTCATCCCGCAATTGGATGCGCTGATAACCCAATTCGACAACGATGATTATGCTCATGAAGCGCGGGAACGCCTCGCGGGGTTGGATACGGCACAATTGGGGTTGGGGTATGATGAAAATACGCACGATAGCGCCCGCCAAGCCATTGAGCAACATATCACCTATGAGGCACTCCATACCAAATTAGCCATCGCGCTAGATTCTGCGCCTGCGATGGAGCAACTCATCGCCGATGGTGTGGCACAAGAGGAACGCCTGATTCAAGCCCACGCCGAAATCCAAACACAATTGGATGAACTAGACATCGAAATTGCGCGGTTGAATGCGCTACTGGCTGAATATAAATTGCGTGAGGATGAGGTGCGGATGCAGACGACTCGTGAACGCACCGCATTTGAACGCCTGAACACCATCCGCCAGCAATTGACTGCGCTGGATAATATGCTCAAGCGCAAAGAAACACTCACGCAACAATTGAACACCGCCAGACAAGACGAATCGGTGTATACCGAATTGCGGAAGGCATTCGGCAAGGATGGTGTGCCACTCACGATTATTGAGGCGGCGATTCCCGAACTGGAAAATAGCGCTAATGAATTGCTCACGCGCATGACGGATGGTCGGATGAATTTGCGCCTCAAAACCCAAGCGGAAAAAGTGACGGGTGGCGCGAAAGATGTGCTGGACATCGAAATCGCGGATGAACTGGGTGAGCGCAGTTATGAAATGTATTCAGGCGGGGAGACATTTCGCATCAATTTTGCGTTGCGCGTGGCACTCAGTCAATTATTATCACGGCGGGCAGGGGCGCAACTGCGGACATTATTCATTGATGAGGGATTTGGCACGCAGGATGAAAATGGGCGGTCAAAATTGGTGGAAGCCATCACTGCCATTCAGGATGATTTTGCGATGGTGCTGGTGATTACGCATATTGACGAATTGCGCGATAGTTTCCCGGTGCATATCATGGTCGAAAAGGGGGGGAGT
>JALONZ010000183.1 GCA_025454675.1 Anaerolineae bacterium
AACACCCCGTTGTATCCAATAATTTTGCCTTCATGCGTGAACTCACCACCAACCAAGACGGCATCAAGACCATCAACCTGCTCAAAAATGCGCCAGAGGATAGCGTGGTCATGGTCACATGGGGACGAATCATTTTGCGGCAGGCATCGGGCGCGATTTGACAGGCGAATTAGCACACATCACCCTCGTTGACCATAAAGCCGATTATGCAAAAATTTTGGCGGATGGCAAACGCCTCATCACACCTGATTACACATTTTATACCCAACCACCCGCTTGGTGGGAAGCACGCTTGGGGCGCATTTATCCCGTTGCAGTCGCGCCGAATTTGGTGGAAATCCGCACCTCCCCCACCCTAGCCGATAATCCGCCCGCAGAAGGCATTATCGCACAAGATTATCATGTGGTGTGTGGCGATACGATTCATTTATATGTGACATGGGTGTCGGCGGATGTGCCAGATGAAGATTTGCGCGTGTTTGTGCATGGACTCAATGACAAGGGGCAGATGATGGCACAAGGCGACCAACCCGCGCCCGTGTATCTGTGGCGACCCATGACGACATGGGTGGCGGGTGAATTGGTGACAGATATTTATCCCGTCATCCCATTTGAGGGGCTTATCAATGTCTCGCCCCAATTGGTACGTTTCGGATTGTATCGGGTAACAGGTGGCAAATTTGAAAATGTGGTGGAATACGAAACGGCGGTGAATTGTGAAAAATAAATTTTCTACGAATAACCGTAAGAGCTTGACCTGTCGTAGGGGCTTGCCATGGCAAGCCCCTACAGGGATGACAACACACACGATATATCGTGTCCACATGCGCCATTTGATATTGGGAATTGTGATTATCTTATTATCTGCCTGCGAGACGGTGTATGTGCCACCGCAAACCGCGCCCACGCTCACCCCACCGCCGATTGTGCGCCAATTAGCCACCCCCGCCCCAACCAATACGTTAGATGCGGTGGCAATGGTCGCAACACAGCAAGCCAACGCGCCAACACCCATCCGCACACCCACCCCAACACCGACAATCACGCCGTATGTGGGTGTCTTTTTGGGCGAAGTGGTGGAAGAATTGAATATCCCCAATCCTGCCGATTTTAATATCCCGCCCACCGCAATCAATAGCATCCCACTGATTTGTGGATTTGAAGTAGACCCCGTATTTGGCGATGATTGGGAGGATGACCATCAATCGGCACTCAAATGTCCCATTCAAGAACGTTTCGGGTTTAATGGGCGCGGGCAAATTTTTGAAGGTGGCGCGATGTATTTACGCATCGAGACCAACGAAGTTTGGGCAATTTCACCCGGTGAAAGTGCAATTAACGGGGCGTATTGGTATGAAGGACAGCCGAATCCTGCCGTTGTACCCGGTGCGATTATCGCGCCAGCAGGTCGGTTTATCCCAACGGGTTATTTAGGGTCGGTTTGGGCGAGTTTAGTCCCTGTTCAGCAAGCACTCGGATTAGGCTTATTGCCAGAAGGTGATATTCCCGTCAATGTGCAACGGTTTGATGGTGGGTCATTATTTTTAGATGTCAGCGCAGGGCAAGTATTCGTCTTGTTATTAGATGGCACGGCATTCGGACCCTATCGCCCGTAGGGGCTTGCCATGGCAAGCCCCTACAAACACAATTAGCTACTATTTTATCGTTTTCGATGAACAAAAAGGAATGAATGATGCGTCAACTCAAATTGCTTATCATCACCGTTATCTGCTTATTCGCCATCACATGGGCAATGGGGCAAGAACCCGTCACAACACCCCCACCCGACCCGATGGGAGAACCAACACCCGCCGAAATCACACCCGAAGCCGCGCCAGATGTGACCGTGCAACCCATCCAACCCAGTGATACCGCATTGCTCCTTTCGGCGCGGAGTGACCTCGAAAATTTTGTGAATGCCACCCGCGCAGGTGTCCGTCCTGATGGTTGGACGGGCGCGATAGACATCAATGACCCAAGCCTCGCTTTGCTCATCCGCCTCGACCTTGAATTATTGGCGGGGACATTACTCGGCGCGAATACCCGTCCAGATGGATGGTTTGGTGCTGTCGCAAGTACCAATTTTGCCATCGCCCGCGATATTCGGCATGACCTTGAATTGCTGGCGGATACCGTTTTAGGGGCAAATCGTCCTGCTGGTTGGGTGGGCGGTGAACCGATTTTCCGTTGTGACCGTAGCACCCAAGCACTTGTACAATTATTAGAATTGAACGGTGTATTCACCCTACAAGCCGACCGCACTGCGCCCAATTTCTGTGCGCTCGCCGCCCAAGAAGCCAGCACCTTTGTCGAGGTGAATTATTTGGCAACGGGTACAGCCGTTGGGGAACGCCTTTCGACTGCATCAGCAATTATAAGTGGCGAAACAGTGAATAGTGATTTTGCTGTCGGATTTTTAGATACCAGCGCCATCGGACGCGGGGGTGTCATCCCCAACGGCACAAGCATCCGCCCCATCGGACGCAGTTATACCCAATTCTCCAATATGATGCTGATTCAGGGTGATGGATTTGTGTTGTTTATTGATTACCTGTTCACCACCGTGACCGATGATGTGTTTGAAGCGTTGCCCGATGTGAATACATTGGAATTTACGGTTAATTGCGATGCTGAATGGTGCAGTTAATATCTTATGGACGACATACGCGCTTGGCGCTAGTCGTCCATTACATAACACATGTTTTATGGGTGTAATGATGGATTAAAAAAGTATGTAGTAGAGGAAAATATGAATAGCCTAATTGAAACTGAATTCCCGTTGAGAGAAGCTCAAAATCTGCGCTACTACCTGATGGATATACTCACAGACAATGACTTGGCATATAAACTACCGGGTGATAATCCGACACTCGGTGAATTATGCAGAGAGATAGGTGAAATTGAATACCGTTATATCCAGTCTTTCAAAACATTCAGTTATGACAGGACATATCACACTGATAAACCAGAGTTAGCAACCAGTGTCGTGCATTTGAAGGCATGGTACACGGCATTGGATGAAGAATTTGAAGTGATAATAAGCGCGTTTTCTGAAGAAACTCTGCACAATAAGCAAATTGACAGAGGGCATGGTTTCACACCATCTCTATATGTACAGTTTCATATTTATCGTGAAGCATTACTGATGTTCTACGCCAAAGCGAGTGTTTACCTTAAGGCACTTCAAAAACCCGTTAGTCTTGAGTGGCAAATTGCGATTGGATGATTTTATTGTATATCTGCTACAAAATAACGGAGTGACACCCCATGTCCAAATTGCAACAACGACTCGGATTGAATCGGTATGATGCCGATACCGAATACAAATTATCCATTCAATATTATCTCAAACGGCAACTGACAGAAGCCATTCTATCAGTCGAGAAAGCCATTAACCTGTTGCCCACCAATGCCGAATATGTGGCGGCGCGTGGCTTTTATTATTTGGAAGATGGCGCAGAAAAAGAGGCAAAGCGCGATTTTGAAAAGGCGTTGGAATTATTCGCTTATGAAGTGATGGCACACATGGGCTTAGGGACACTCGCCTATCGCAATGGCAAATGGGATAATGCGCTGGAACATTTCATGAATGCCCATCGTGCCGACCCCAAACGCGCCGAGACGCTGTATTACATCGCGTTGTGTCATCATCGTAAATTGCAAAATAAAGAGGCACTCGATTGGATGAGCAAAGCCCTTGCCATCATGGAAAAATCCAATGATAAGCGCAAGGGCGATGCCCAAAAGTGGGTCAAACAATTTGAAAAACTGATTAGTGGGGCATCATAACCCCAGTTTTTTGCCCATATTCCAAAATTCATCCAGTTCTGCAAGCGTGAAATCGGTGAACGGTTTGCCACTCTCCGTTACCCGTTTTTCGACATATTCAAAACGCCGATACACCTTCTCATTGGCTTTTTTCAGCGCCATTTCGGGGTCAATTTTCATCCACCGCGCCCAATTGACCATCACAAAAAATAAATCACCCACTTCTTCCATTAGATGCACAGGGTCATCCTCTGTTTGTGCCTCTAACACCTCATCCAATTCTTCACGGATTTTATCCACCACCCCTTTTACATCCGCCCAATCGAATCCAACCCGCGCCATGCGGTCTTGATATTGCGTAGCGACCATCAACGCGGGCATCACTTTGGGAACACCCGCCAACATACTCTCGAATACATCTCCTGTATCGGCTTTTTCTTTGGCTTTGATGGCTTCCCAATTCGTGACCACCTCTTCGGCGCTATCCACGCTGACTTCATCGGGTTTCCAAACATGCGGGTGACGGCGAATCATTTTTTCATTTACATGACGCAACACATCCGCCATATAAAATTCACCCTCATCAATCGCAATTTGGGTATGCAACACCACTTGGAGCAATAAATCGCCCAATTCTTTCGCCAATTCTTCGGGGTCATCATCTTCAATGGCTTGAATAGCTTCATATGCCTCTTCAATCATGTATTTAATCAGGGTTTGATGGGTCTGTTTTCTATCCCACGGACACCCCTCTGGCGCACGCAAATGGGCGATAATTTCTTGGAATTGTTCAAAGCTACTCATCCCGCCCAACGCGGGCAAATAGAGCGATGTGGTGTGTCCAATATGCTCGCTATGGTCAATTTCATACAAATGAATTTTTTCCACACGTTCATCCGATGTCCCCGCAGAATGAATCAGCATCACCTCGAATTCATCGGGATATTGATTCATCAACGTGAGTTTCATATCCGATGCCACCATCTGGCTATATACCTGACCGATAATCGCGGGGTAATCGGGGTTAATCGGCGGATGGTGCATGGTAATCAGGTCTAACCCATCTAAGAGTTGAATCCCGTCCAGCGCATCATATCCTATCAAGCGGAGCATCGGCTCAATGTAGCTAATGCCACTGACAATTTCGATGGGGATATGTTCGGTTTTGGCGCGTGTGATTAGTTTTTGGGTGGTAGATTCGCCCACGAAGGGGTCGCCAGGGACGGCATACACAATATCGCCATCTTTGGCGGCGGTAATGAGTGCCTCCACAATGCGGTCATACACCGCGCCAAAATTTTCTTTGGTATTATATAACCCGTCAAAAGAATGATAGGTCGCGCCTTGTGGCAAACACGGCACACATCCGTGTTGATTGGTGCGTAAATACACCGTTTTGGCTTGTTTAAGTGTCCGCCAAGCCTTGCGTGATAAATCGTCAATATCGCCAGGTCCAAGCCCGACTATGGTAATGGTCATATATGCCTCTTATGCCTTATTTTTTATTTCCAAATTATAAACGGATATGTACCCCAAAAACAAAAATTCCCCGTAAGTGGGGAATTTTTGGACTGCTTCTAACGTTTGGTATAGGTTGGGGCTTTACGCGCACGTTTGAGACCGGGTTTCTTCCGTT
>JALONZ010000184.1 GCA_025454675.1 Anaerolineae bacterium
GGCAGGCGCTCAAAGCACCTGCCTATTCGCCTTCTGGAAGCCCCGTAAACGGGGCTGACCAGCCGATTTGACGGATTAAATAGGCTTCAAAACCTGTTTTACTCTGAAATTTATTTGTTGGAGCATCCTTTAGGATGCTTTTACACCTGCCTTAGCCTGTGGCTTTGAGCCACAGGCGCGGAAAAGATGTGGGGAAGGCATAGCTCCAAACAGAGAGGGGACTTAAACCCTTCTGAAAAAAGGTTTTCTCCCCTTCTCCAATGTGGAGAAGGGGCAGGGGGATGAGGTTAAATAACTATCTACCACCTCATGGGCGCGGTGTTGGGGTTGGTTCTGGGGTTGGCACAACCGGCGCAACAAAGTTTTCATCCGCCTCTGGCAAAGTGGTGATGCTGTTAAAATCAAACAAGAATGGGCTGTTTGATGGGATGACCGCCGTATTCACAGTTGGGGCAAGGCTGACAATCCATTGATATTGAATCAACAACGGATTCGCTTTCAACTGGGCGCTGATGAGGGCTAACGCTTCGGCTTCGGCTTGGGCGCGAATGATAGTCGCTTGCGCTTCACCATCAGCACGCGCAATGGCGGCTTGCGCTTCACCGATTGCGACCGCTTCTACTTGACGGGCTTCGGCTTGGCGTTGTTGCACGCGTAAATTGGCTTGTTCAGCTTCTTGGGCGGCAATTTGGGCGCGTTCAATCGCATCGGCAAAGGCTTGAGAGAATTCAATATCCCGTATTTGTAAATCGGTCAAAACCAAACCTTCAGTATTAAAGCGGTCTAAAATACGCGATTGCATCATATCTTCCATAGCACCCCGTTCAATACCATAAATATCGGCGGCTTTATATCCAGAAACAACTTCCCGCGCCAAGTTACGTACAGTTGGGATGACAAAATTTTCTTCGTAGTTAATGTTCCAACGCTGATGCAATGTATTCAGCGATTCAGAATCGGTACTCACAGAATACAAAACTGTGATATCGAATGTGACGGTTTGACCATCAATAGTAAGGGCTGTGATAGGGTCGCCAGAACCGCCGATTTCATTACCCATTGTCACATTTTGTTGGGCAACATTATAAACAGTGGCTTGTTGCAAACCAGGGATGATAATATGCGTCCCTGGCAACAATGGGGTTTGCAATGTACCACCCAATGTGTTGAATACCACCACCCGTTGCGCGGTCTCTACAACCACAACCCCTTGACTGACAAAGGTGAGGACACCCCCAAGAATTGCACCGACGATTGCTAAAAATACACCACTACGAATCGGCTTATTTTGAGATGATGCGGCAACCGCAATCCCAATACCCGCTATAAACAATAAAAATCCAACAAGGGCAAGCCCCCCGATAATTTGGCTCATTCCGCCCATTGATATGTTACTCCTTTGTTAACTCCAATAAACACACATTACAACCCATTATAAACCCCGTGTATAAGTAGATTGTTAACAAAGGGCATCTTCCCCTAAATATTGGGGGGATTACTCACAATTCAATCGTGCGCCACATCTCCCAAAAATCGGTATTCTCCCCAAAATACCCACACATGGATTGCCAATGCAGTTCATCAGGCATGGCACGTTCATGTTTTTTACGCACCTCAGAGAAGGCTTTGCTCATCGTGAGCGATTCCACCATTTTAAGCGCCCCTGTCGCAAAAATCACCGAGCGACTAATCCCCGCGCCACACGCCACCACCACTTTTTTCCCGTTTGCATGTTGGTCACGAATAAAATTCAGTCCATTCACCATATCATGCTTGGCGAGGGGGTATCCTTCTTGCACAGGGACAAACAGGGTGGTTATATCATCATAATCCACCGACTGGTGCAACTGCAAAACCGCGCCAATATCATGATTTTCGAGTTGGGCAAGGTCTTGGGTCTCTCTAAAACTGGCAACAAATAACCAGTCACGAATTTTGTGCATAATCCTATCCTCTATTCACATTCACGGACGAGTTGCCCCTCACTAGGACGCGCCTCTAAAGTCACGGCAATATTCAATGTTTGCTCACCACGCACCACCATTAATTCAATCGTATCATTGGGTTTGGTTTGAATGACCAAATAATTGACCAATTCATCCATATTATGAATGAATTGTCCGTTTATCGCCACAATAATATCACCACCCGCACAAACAGGGATGTCGCGCACGGTTTCAATCTGTGTTCCCCCCTGCAACCCTGCTTTCGCGGCGGGCGAATTGGGGGTGATTCCTGTCACCAAAACACCTGCCTGCACAGGCAAATTGAGGGCTTCGGCAAATGCCGCCACACCAAAATCGGATGCGATGGTATTAATCCCCAACCACGAATAATCTACCCGCCCATGATTAATTAAATCGGGAATCACACGGCGCACCGTATTGGATGGTACACTAAACCCAACCCCTTCAAAGTTGCCCGATGTGGTACGGATGGCGGTATTCACACCAATCACCCTACCCTCACTATTGAGTAAGGGACCGCCACTATTCCCTGGGCTAAGTGTCGCATCAATTTGGATGATGCGCGGGTTTTGAAATCCGGGTAATGACGATGCGTCTATCAATTCGGCAGAATCCAATTGTCGCCCGATGGCACTCACAATACCCGCCGTCATCGAGCCTTGCAACCCCCACGGATTGCCAATGGCAACCGCGCGTTGCCCCACTTTCACAAGGTCAGAATCGGCAAGTTCCAATGGCAATAGGCGTTCAACCGATGTATCCACTTTGAGGACGGCTAAATCGCTGTAATTATCCTGCGCCACCAATTGGGCAGTGGTCACAAAGCCATCGTTGAAAGTGATATAAATCAGGTTGGCATTATTCACCACATGCGCGTTGGTCACAATATGCCCGTTGCGGTCATAAATAAACCCACTCCCCCGCCCCGTATCGGTGAATCCGACTTGTTCATTAACCGCCTCAATATTCACCACCGATGGCACAGTCCGCTCATATAAATTGGTGAGGAGCAAATATTCCGCATCTGCCTCTTGGATGAGCGCATCAGGTAATGCGGTTGGCACGGCATTGGTACTTGAAATACCCAAATTGGAGATGGGCGTAGAATTGCTGATATTGGGCGCGGTTGGCGTGGTATCGGGTTGGCAGGCAACGAGAATTAAAGTCATCATTGCACTAACAATTGAAATCATCCCCCATCCCCAGCCCTTCCCCCACCTAGTAGGGGAAGGGAGCAACAATTCCCCCTCTCCATGCAATGGGGAGGGGGTTAGGGGGTGGGGATGGTTTATAAATGTTAAAAATGGTTTCATCCTAACGCCTCTTTCAATTGTTCCGCCAAACGGCGTTGGGCATCATTCAGATTTTTGGGAACGGTAATCATGATTTTGGCGAATAAATCACCAAATTCGCCCGCCTGTTGCAATTTTGGCATCCCCTTGCCCGTCACGCGCAATTTTTGCCCCGATTGGGTGCCTGCGGGGACTTTGATGCGGACAGGACGCGCCATCGTTGGCACTTCTACATCACCACCAAGCATGGCGGTGAACATATCACACGGCACATCCACAATCAGGTTATCCCCATCACGAGCAAATTGCTTATCAGGTTCGACCTTGACGACCAAATACAAATCACCCGCCTCGCCACCCATGCGCCCCGCTTCGCCCTCACCTTTGACACGGACTTTTGTGCCGTCTTTTGCGCCTGCGGGGATATTCACTTTGGCTTTACGATTGAGGCTTTCAACATAACGGACAGCCCCTTCATACGCCTCGCGCAAGGTGATGACCACTTCTTCAGTAATATCTTGACCACGCATCTTTTGAGCGCCTCCCGTCCGCGCATTGGCATTCTGACGGTTGCCTCGCCCAAACCCGCCAAATAGCGATTCAAAAATATCCTGAAACGCGCTATCATCAAAACGCACTTCTTGGGCTTGTGGGTTATATCCACCCGCACCCGCATTACCCATTGTGGCATAATCTGAACCAAATTGGTCATAAAGTTTGCGCTTTTCCGGGTTACTCAGCGTCTCATAGGCTTCGTTAATTTCTTTGAACTTCGCCTCTGCCGATGGGTTGGGATTCGCATCGGGATGATATTGCTTCGCCAAGCGCCGAAAGGCTTTTTTGATGGTATTGTCATCGGCATTTTTATCGACGCCCAATATGCGATAATAATCTTTTGCCATAAAATTTTTCACACTCCTCAACACAGATAAGTTAACACTGTGTTCTCTGATAGTTCTATGCTTTAATGTACATCAAAATTGTAGAAATAATATAGGAACACACAGCAAATGGCACGATTCCTCATTTTAGCTTTATATGATTATGCCGATGTTCATGGTGGCGCTCCCAAATTGGCGTATGAACAAGCCGAATTTTTGCACAATCAGGGTCATGAGGTTTGGTTATTGGCACAAGACCCCACAACGCACCATTCATCAACAATCAGCACGGGCATTAGTACAAGAATTCATGCCTAATCCGCCTGATGTGGTGCATGGTCACGCACTACTCACTTATGATGGTTTATTAGGCATGTTCCCCCATGCCAAATATGCGTATACGGTTCATTCGCCCGTCAAACTCGAATTGCAAGCCACAGGTCGCGGACAACCAATCCGTCAACGCCTCAAATTAAATATCGCCAGCCACTTGACCAATCGCATCGAAAAGCGCGTTTTGAGACATAGTCATATCATCATCTCAGTATCTGCCTATACAAAAAAAATACTCACGCAACTGCATGGTGCAAAAATCGGCGATAAGGTGCAAGTATTAACAGGATGGGTAGATGAGTCTCATTTTTTTGTTGCACCTAACCGCGAAGCCCTTAAAAAAGAATTGGGTGTGCGGTCTGATAGCCCATTTTACTTCACTCTGCGCCGATTAGAACCGCGCAACGGAATAGATATGCTTATTCATGCCCTCAAATTGGTTGATGACGCGGGTTATGATTTCCAGATGGTCATCGGTGGCGGTGGCTCACAAAAAGAATCGCTCATCCAATTGCGCGATAGGCTGGGCTTAACCGATAAAATTCGCTTTTTGGGGCGTGTGAGCGATGAGAATTTACCGCGTTGGTATGCGGCATGTGATGTCTTTTTATTGCCAACTCACGCGCTTGAATGTTTTGGCATCATCACCCTAGAAGCATTTGCATCAGGCAGACCTGTAATTGCGACCCCTGTCGGGGCAATCCCCGAGGTTGTTAATCAAGTCGAACCCCGTTGGTTATCTACCAATAATCAATCGGCATCATTCGCAAAAATATTGTTATCTTACTTGCATGGTGATTTGCCAAGTCATTCACCACATGAATTACGTCAATTCGTTGAACAAAACTACGATAAAAATCAACAACTCCACAGAATGGAAAAATTATTCAAATTATGAAACCGACCATCCTCGCTATCAGTGATTATTATGCACCTGCGGTTAAAGCAGGTGGTGGTCATTTAGCCATTCGCAACATGGTGCGTCACTTATCCGATGAATTCGATTTTCGCATCCTCACTGCTGACTGCGATTTAGGTGAAACACAGCCCTATCCAAACATTCTGTATGGAGAATGGGCATCTATAGATACGGCGCAAGTCCGTTATTTATCCCAATCAGAACGCAAAATGGGGGCATTAGCACAAATTATCAATAGCATCCCGCACGATATGATTTATCTGAACACTTTTTTTGGGATGATGGCAGTCAAAACCATCGCACTCCGCAAATTGAATCGGATTCGGAATAAAAATATATTGGTCGGGGTACATGGTGAATTTTATCCACAAGCCATTGGGTATAAACACCTCAAAAAACAAGTTTATCTGGTCGCTACAAAAGCGGTGCAGATGTACAACGAGTTATTATGGCACGCAACCAACGCAGAAGAAGCAACACAAATTGCACAACATTTAGGTGTTCATCAAAATCGGGTCAAAATTGCGTCTGTATTACCTGCCCCACTAACCGATTTGCCCACACCATCTCATAAACAGGCAAATGAATTGCGGATGATTTATTTATCACGCATCACGCCCAAAAAGAATTTGGCGGGTGCATTAGAATTATTGATGAAGGTCAAAGTCCCTGTCCAATTCGATATTTATGGGACCCAAGAGGACATGCCCTATTGGGATAAATGTCAGGATGTCATCCGTCAAATGCCCAGTCATATTCAAGTCCGTTATTGTGGGGCTGTTACTGAGCAACAAATTGAATTATTTAATCAATATCACCTCTTTTTATTTCCGACATTCGGTGAAAATTTTGGTTATGTCATTCAAGAATCGTTACTCGGCGGATGCTTGCCACTCATCAGCACCGAAACCCCCTGGCGCGGATTAGCCGATAAAAATGCAGGTTGGGATATACCTTTAAGTAGCCCCGAAGAATGGATTCGTATCATCGAAGCGGTGTATGCGATGGATAACGATACATTTAGCCAGTGGTCTCAACATGCCCAAGCCTATGGGATACAAATTGCTCACGATACAAATCGTATCCAAGCCAATCGTGACTTATTTCGTTTCGCACTCAAAGGATTATCATGAAGCCCCGTCTCATTATTCTCAATCAATTAGATTTACCCTTTTTTTCCGACTGGATAAATCAGTTGTCGCAATTACAAACAGGCATTGAATATTGGAATAATGATGTAAACCCCGCCGATTTGCCTGATGTAACCATCCGCAAAAGTCCACAGTATAATCGTGATTCAACACTAGGGCGCTTCATCGCGTGGATACGGTATACGCTCACTTGCTTTTGGCGATTGTTATGGTATCCGCGCAAAACACCCATTTTTGCCACCACCACCCCCCCGATTGTCGTCATCATGTTGTGGCTGATATATAAACTCAAACGACACCCCTATATTGTGTTGGAATGGGATATTTATCCACAAATTGCTTCGGTGATGGGCATGTTCTCCTCGCGCAACCCCATTTATCGGGTATGGTATGGGTTACATGGGTTGGCACTTAGGCAGGCACAAGCGGTTATTACCATCAGTGATGGTATGGCAAATGAATTACAACAGATGGCAAAGCGCCCCATCAACCTCATTGTCATCAGCAATTGGGCAGATACCAACCGTTTCCGTCCCATACCCCGCGCCACCAATCTGTTTGCACAAGCACACCATATCACAGACCAATTAGTCATTTCATATTCGGGCAATATGGGCGAAACCCATGCCATTGAGACCATTTTGGAAGTTGTAAAAGCCCTAACCCACCGCGATGATATTTTATTCATCATCAACGGCACAGGGAGTAAGCGCAAATTGGTCGAGGATGCGGTTGGGAGTGGGCAATATCCCAATTTACGCCTGTTAGGGTGGATAGAGGATGCCGATTATCCCAATTTACTGGCTTGTATGGATGTCAGTTGTGTCACATTGGCAACAGGCTATGGCACATTATCCCTACCGAGTAAAACTTATAATGCCTTAGCCAGTGGCAACGCATTGTTGACCATCAGCGATGAATCAAGTGATTTGGCAAATTTGGTACACACCTATTCATGTGGGAAAAATTTTTCGCCAGATGAAGTAAATTATATTGTGGCGTGGTTAGAATCACTTGCCGACAATCGTGAGCAATTACGCGCATATCAACAAGCCTCACGCGAGGCGACTATTCACTATTTTAGTGAGGCAGTTTGCACAGGGCAGTTGAATGAGGTACTTATGGCAGGTTTATGGAGATGAATATGCCACCTTCTTTATTTGGCATTCAACATTCAAATCGTGATTTCACAAAAACAGATGGATGGAGCAAAAATAATTTTAATAGCGCCTTTCCAACATCATTGTGCTGTTATATGGCAAGCCAACACATCCAGCCAGTTTATTTGATAATGGATGAAAATGGTGTGTTACATCATACAAAAATTGATGTTACAGCGTTATTCAATCATTCACCATTTTCTGATTCCGTTTATTATGCGTTTGAATCTATTTATTCGCCTTATCAAACTTTGGTTATTGGTGACTTACCACGTATTGACCTTGTTATCATGGATAGGACAACTGGAATAACTAAAAGAGGGCTGGAAATCAAACTGACAGCATTACCTGATAATTCCACAGCCCATTTATCAGATGCTGAGTATGGTTGTGAATTGGTTATCCGTCCCGATACAATCGTTTATTTAGCTTTAAGCGTTGCTAATTTATTCAAAAATAATCCAGAGGAGTTAGAAAATTATTTACCAATTCAGGGATTAAAGAGCATTAACTGGTCAAATCCAATACAATTATTAGAGATTCTGCCAGTTTTTATAATGCTGTTCAAATCCTTAATGAGCAACTACACATCAGAACAGATTCCACTGATTATGCAACCGATTTGGAAGACACAAGGGAAGCGACTTATTCTTGATGATAACGCATTTGATATTTTTGTATGGAGTAATTTTGCCGTTACACAGTTATTCTTTTATTCATTTAACGCTAACTCCAAAACCATCAATCGGCAAATACGCGCAATTATCTGGCTGATGCGGATGCTTTATGATTTTGTGACAGGCGGTAAAATAGACTATGCGCGGATTATAGACGCTTTGTCATTATCAACAAAAAATGACAAAGCCTTCTCTGCATCCGGTCGTATCACCCATCGGTTTATGACTTGTCCAGAATTAACCAATCCGCGTATCAAAAAAGATGCAATTCGGCATATAATTTTGGGTGATGGTCAAAAATTATTGAGTCCAGAACGTCGCTTAGATGCAGTTATCATGAGTATGTCAGAGTTATTCGAGGATTAATTGTGCGTGTTATAGATTTATTTGCAGGTATGGGAGGGATGTCGCTTGGATTTCAGCAAGCAGGCTATACCATTGTTGCCGCATATGACCATTGGAAACCTGCAATTGATGTGTATCGAGAAAATTTCAATCATCCCATCTATGAGACCGATTTAGCGCAATTTAACTATGAGGAAATAGGGGCTTTTCATCCTGATATGATAATTGGCGGTCCCCCCTGCCAAGATTTTTCCAGTGCAGGTAAACGTGATGAATCGGGTGGTCGTGCCGATTTGACAATTGTTTTCGCAAAAATTGTAACAACCATAAAACCAACATGGTTTGTTATGGAAAATGTAGACCGCATTCAAAAATCTAAAACTTTACGAAATATTAAAGCAATTTTCTCAGAGGCGGATTATGGTTTTACAGAAACCATTCTTAATGCCAGTTTATGCGGTGTACCACAACTCAGAAAACGTTACTTTCTCATTGGTAGGTTAGGTGGAAAAAATAATGAATTAGCGCCTTATTTAACCAAAAATCAATCTTCCAAGCCACTCACAGTAGCCGAATATTGTGGTGATGAAGTTTCGACAGAATTTTATTATCGGCACCCCCGTAATTACAGTCGCCGAGCCATCTATAGCATATATGAACCTAGTGCAACCATTCGCGGGGTCAATCGCCCTATCCCAAAAGGATACAAAGGTCATCCATCAGACCCCACGACATCTATAGAGCGTGTTCGCCCATTAACAACCAGAGAACGGAGCATCATTCAAACGTTTTCGCCCGACTTCAAATTAGTGGGAACAAAATCAAATTTAGAGCAAATGATAGGTAATGCCGTGCCTGTCAAACTAGCAGAATTTGT
>JALONZ010000185.1 GCA_025454675.1 Anaerolineae bacterium
GGCATGTATGCGGACGGCAAGAATGCCGTCCCTACACACCACCCCTAACAATCCACAGGTTAAAACTTATGACCACTTTCATCCTCGCATCAGGTTCTCCGCGTCGGCGTGATATGATTGCCTCGTTGGGAATCTATTTTACCATCATCAAGCCCGATATTGACGAATCGCAACACCCATCAGAAACACCCCTTGCTTATGTTCAACGGTTATCATCTGCCAAAGCGGATGCGGTGGCGGGGCGGTTATCTGCGCCTGCGACCATCCTCGCGGCGGATACCATCGTCATCCTGAGTGCGGATACGATTGGCATCACCGAGACGGGCGACTTATTGGGCAAGCCCGAAAATCGGCTTCATGCCCGTGATATGTTGACCCAATTACGCAACCGCCCGCATGTGGTCATCACATCATTCACCTTGTTGCGCTTGGGGGATAATCCCGCACGTTATGCCGATACTGTTCAGACGCGGGTGTTTATGCGTGATTATACGGACGCGGAAATTGAAGCCTATATCGCCACTGGCGACCCATTTGATAAAGCGGGGGGATATGCCATTCAGCATAACGGATTTATGCCCGTGTCGCATATTGAAGGTTGTTATAACAATGTGGTGGGGTTGCCGTTATGTGCGGTTAAGCGGGGATTAATCGTGGTAGGATGGGACAATATCAGCGCGTCTGACTATTGTGATTGTCCAAAATACATCCCCAAATAGATAAGCGGGGTGTGTAAGGGCGCAATATATTGCGCCCACAAAGCATAAAATGGAGGCAATTAATATGGTTAATCCAAATACGGCGTGGATGTGGGCAACGGATGATGGCGGGGTGAATGGTGTGACCATTGACCAAATTCAGGGGCGCGTGATGTGGTTTGAAGATGCAGGCGCGTGTGCCTGTGGTGACAGTTCTGCTGTTCAAAGTTTTGAACAATTTGTTCAAAAGGGTGCCTATTTAGATTCAATCCCCGATGATACCCTATCTGAATTGCGCCACTCGGTGACATTTTATGCCGAAGAATTGGCTAAGGGCAATTAATAACCCTTCGGTGAGGAATTTTCGTACACATTGTCGGATTTTCCTCACCAAATCCCCATAAATTGCTATAAACATTTTTACAAAACTTGTTGTATCCTAGAGACTAGAGATTGACAATCGAATAGCAAAGGGTATATAATCCCCAACATTGATTGGGGCCTATAGCTCAGTTGGGAGAGCGCTTCAATGGCATTGAAGAGGTCAAGAGTTCGAGTCTCTTTAGGTCCAACCACAACAAAACCCCTTTGCTAAGTATTTTGGCAGAGGGGTTTTGCGTTTATATCAGAAAGGATAATGGACGTGGCTGAACGTAGAAGTTTGTTGGATGATGTTGCAGAAGGTATTCGCCGTGTTTGGGAAGATTTGGAACGTGCTTTTAATCCTGAAAAACGGAAAAAAGACGAGCCTCAACTCGTGCCAGTTCCTGTGCGGAATCGCAGACCACTCCCACCACGCCGTTAACCGATGAATAATGTCACTTTTGCGGATGTAGTATCGGCGCATGACCGTTTGCGGGGTGTTGCACACCGCACCCCGGTCATAACCTCGCGCACACTGGATGAACGCACAGGCGCACAGGTTTTCTTAAAATGCGAAAATTTTCAGCTTATCGGCGCGTTCAAATTTCGTGGTGCGTATAACGCCATCTCACAACTTACAGATGACCAAAAAAAACGAGGTGTGATTACCTATTCCAGTGGCAATCACGCCCAAGCGGTGGCATTAGTGGGGCGGATGTTGGGTGTGCATACCATCATCGTCATGCCACAAAATGCCCCCGCGACAAAACGCATTGCTACTGCCGATTATGGCGCGGAAATTGTGTTTTATAACCCCGCCGAATCTGACCGCAAGCAACTGGCAGAATCACTCGCAGAAAAACATGGCTATGCTATCGTCCCGCCGTATGATTACCCGCCTGTGATTGCAGGGCAGGGGACAGCCGCCTTAGAATTGCTCCAAGATGTTCCCGATTTGGATTTGTTATTGGTGTGTTGTGGCGGTGGTGGGTTATTGAGTGGCTCGGCGATTGCGGCGAAGGGCATGTCGGATAAAATCCGTGTGATTGGGATTGAACCCGAAGTGGCGAATGATGCAACCCTATCATTCCGCACAAAAACACTCCACACGATTCATAACCCGCCCACAATTGCCGATGGCACGCGCACGCCATCACTCGGCGAATTGCATACTTTTCGCCTCGTGTTGCAATATGTAGATGATATGCAAACGGTGAGCGAGGATGATATTAAAAATGCCGTCCGATTCGCTTTTTATCGGCTAAAACTGGTGATTGAACCGTCTGGCGCATTGGGATTATCGGGCGTGTTGAGTGGGGCAGTCCCTGCACAGGGTAAAAAGGTGGGGGTTATCATCAGTGGTGGCAATATTGATGCCGAAACCATGACCCAAATTTTAGCGGAATCGCATATCACATAACATTAAAAACGGGCATGATGTAGCATGTCCCTACTTTTATTTCACCCCACCCCCAACCCCCTCCCCACACTGTGGAGAGGGGGCTAAAACCGCGCCGAGAAACGATTTTTATCCCCTTTCTCCACGTAGTGGGGATAAGGGGGTTGGGGGGATAGGGGTGGATTTTTCAGACCTATTTGTTATCCATAATTGACATCAGATAATTTTCATGGAGGGCTGAATGACCCAAAAATTGACTTTGCGCCAATTGAATCGGATGTATTTAGACCGTCAATTGCTCATCAACCGCGCTGATATGACCATTAGCCAAGCGACGGAGCGCGTGGTGGGGTGGCAATCGCAAATTCCCAATCCGCCGTACATTGGGTTGTGGTCACGACTGGCATCGTTCCAACGTGATGACCTGACCCGCGCCATGCAAAACCGCGAAATTGTGCGTTGCGCGATGTTCCGTTCCACCTTGCACCTCATCACCCAAGCTGACCATCACCGTTTTCATCGGGTTATTGAACCCGCGCTGGTGAAAGGATTGCGTTCCTTTCATGGGCGCAATATTGAAGGCATGGCTATTCCGCCGTTGCTCACTGCGATAAAGCCATTTTTGGATGAATCCGCGCGTAGTATGGGCGAAATTGGCAAATTTTTGCAGACGATTGAACCTGAACGCAATCCAGAGGCACTCAATTACACCATCCGCACCTATCTGCCATTGGTGCAAATCCCACCCGCAGGCACATGGGGCGCAGGGAGCAAAGCGACTTATGCGACGGCAGAAAGTTGGATTGGTTGGGGAGAATCGGCGGATGTTGGCGCGTTATTTTTGCGCTATTTGGCAGGTTACGGACCCGCATCTGTCATGGATTTTCAGACATGGACGGGCATGACCAAACTGGCATCCGAAATTGAATCGGTGAAGGGGCAATTGCGCGTATTTGTGGATGAAAACGGCGTAGAATTATATGATTTACCTGATATGCCACTGCCAGATATAGATGCGCCGTTGCCTGTTAAATTCGTCCCTGAATATGATAACATCCTGATTGGTCATGCTGATAGGACGCGCATTTTGCCCGAAGAACATCGTAAAAAGGTATTCTTAACGGCGGGGCGCGTGCTAAATACCATTTTGGTGGATGGATTTGTGGCGGGCGTGTGGAAAATTGAGACGACCAAACGCACTGCAACCTTGCAAATTACCCCCTTCATCACATTAACCGATGCCCAGCGCGAGGCGCTCATCAGTGAAGGGGAACGCCTAACACGCTTTGTCGCGGATACGGCGGAACAAATTGCTATCACATTTTCGCAAGTGGATTAAGCAAAATTGCGATATTTGCGTTACACTAAAAGCAGACTTGTTCAATCTATAAGGAGCGTGATTCATGGCATCTAAATTACCACTCGAATTGCAAAAAGAAGAAAAATTGGTCTCGTTGGTCAAAACACATCCCATTTATTTTGTCCTGAAGATGATAGGCACTGTTTTGGGGACAGCAATTCCGATTGCATTATTTCAATTACTCTCTCCCAACACAGGAGATGATTTTCTCAGCACCGTATTTCGGATTGCGACCATCGCATGGTTGATTGGCGGGTTTGTGATTGCCTATTTTATTTGGTATCGCTATACACATGACCTTTGGATTGTCACCGACCAACGGGTGATTGATAGCACCAAAAATCATTGGTTTCATCACCGCATGGCATCCACCGACCTCATCAACATTGAAGAAATGAAGATTGAACGCAATGGTATTATCCCAACCTTATTCGGCTTCGGTGACTTGATTTGCCAGACGGCGGGTGGGACAGATGCCAAGTTTATATTTGACGGTGTGCCACAACCGAATAAAGTGTTGGAATTGGTGGATGATTTGCGCGATAAAGCCCGCCAAAAATTGGGGATGAATTATATGCGTAAAGGTGAGGGTTGATGAATCGTCCGATTCAAGATTTTTATCCCGATGAAGCCGCCATTTGTTATGGATGCGGTCGGAATAATCCGCACGGGCTTCATATCAAAACGCATTGGGATGGTCAAGAAGGGGTGTGCAAGTTCACCCCTTCCGCCCATCACACCGCATTTCCGGGGTTTGTGTATGGCGGATTGCTCGCCAGCCTGATTGATTGCCATAGCATCGGCACAGCCATCGCCGCATTTTATGACAGGGCAGGCATATCCCCAGAGAGTGGCGAAGAAATTACTTGCGTGACGGGCAATTTGCATGTGACCTACCTTAAACCCACACCGATTGACGGTGAACTCATTTTGCGGGCGCATATCAAAGACATCACCGATAAAAAAGCGATTGTCATCTGCGACATTTGGGCGGGGGATGTGGTCACGGTGAAAGGCGAAACGGTTGCGGTGCGGGTAAAATCGCGCCTCAATGTGCAGGGACATCATAAGGCATAAAGGATAATGATATGAACATCAAAGTGATTCAAACGGAACCCGAAATCCGCGCATGTTACGAAACGTATCGCCATTTGCGCCCACACCTGACCGAAGAGGCATTCGTGGCGCAAGTGTTACGCCAGATGAAAGTCGGTTTTCAGATGGTGGCGCTGGAAGTGGATGGGGTGGTGGTGAGCGCAACCGGTTTTCGGATGCAAGAATTTTTGGCATGGGGCAAAATTATTTATATTGATGACCTCGTGACGCATCCTGATGTGCGGAGTAAGGGATATGGGCGGGCGTTGCTGGATTATGTCAAGGCGCAGGCAATCGCGCATGATTGCGATGCGGTGCATCTGGATTCGGGTCATCAACGTTTTGGGGCGCATAAATTGTATCTGAATTACGGGTTTATCATCACCAGCCACCACTTTGCATTGAAGTTGAAGGGGTAATTCATTTCTTGACGTGTTCATGAAACTAGCGTATTGTATATATTAATTATTCGCTTGAAGGG
>JALONZ010000186.1 GCA_025454675.1 Anaerolineae bacterium
AATTTCCAAAGAACTCTACTGTATAAATACCTGTTTGTGGCTCATACTGAATGGCATCTGCCAATGAATCGGCAGTATATGAAACGGGATGTAATCCGTTGGATGTGAGTTGACGAATATAAGCAGGCATACAATTTTCCTATGGGGTTAGCCAATGTTGTTTATACAATTCCCATTCAATATCGGTCATATCCCACAAGGCATATAACGCGACCCCAGAGATGACACTTGCCGCATCGCCTGCGCGTGCCAACCCCATCTTCACCCCATTCGCACCCGTTTCGATATTCTCCACTCGTGCATCATGTGCAGGTAACGCCGTTTGATAAGCCGGCAACCCGACCAAAATTTGGGTATCAATGCCCAATTCTTGGATGACGGTGGCATATGTCTGCACCTGATACGCCATCCAATTTTGATAATCGGACGCGGTCTTGAGGTAGCTATTATATGCCAAAACGACCAGTTGGTCAGCACGCAACAAAGCTACGCGCTTTTTATAATCCGTGTCCCATGCTGTGCCTGTGGGTAATTCAAACGGTTTTGGAATATCAGCATCTTCTGGCGACCAATCGGGTGGGACTGCCAGCGCCAATAACACATCTTCGCCAATGGCAGACCGCACACGACGCACTAAATCTAAAAAGTCGGTGTTATTATTGCCAACCACAGGCTCAACCACCAACATCACACCATCAAAGCCCAAATTATCCACCACTTGCCGACTAAAATCGGCTACCGTGACACGATACGCCTCTTTATTCAGCCGATAACCATCGGGTCCAATATCCACGCGAAAATGCACCGAGCCATAAAGTGTGGCTTCGGGGTATGCCGCTTTGAATTGTGTGACAAAATTTTTCACATCCGATTCGACTTCATCAAACCGATTGCGTTGGCTGGGGATGCCCGTCCATGTGCCATCAAAATTGAGTTCACTCACACGGGCATATACCGTGCCGATTTTGGCATCGCGCAACCGATTCACCAAGCCGTTCATCTCATCATCACTATGTTGCCGATACGTCCAATCCGAGCCAATCCAAATCGCGTTTTGGGGTGTGACCGTCTCTGTACCAGAAAATAACCCGACCACGACAATCAACATGCCCATAAATAAAAACGCCGCCACACCAAATAACAGGGGGCGGATGTATTTCATATCCACTTTGGGCAACCGTAACGCCCCTTTAGGGGCAAGTTGGGCATTACGTGGACGGCGCGATGGGCTGACTGCCGTCACCTGCTGGGTGCGCGTTTTGCGCTTTTGGATACGTTCCCGTGCCTTGCTGGTATGTGTTGCGCGTTCTGGTGGACGTTCTAGGCTCATAATCAATTACCCCCAGCCCAATTTTTCAATCAGTGGCGGACCTAAAATGAGTAACCCAATTAAAATGGATGCAACCGCGCCCAATAACACGGCGGCAGATGCCACATCTTTACCGACTTTTGCCATTGGGTGCAATTCGGCGGATGCAAGGTTAATCGCCGCCTCCACCGCCGCATTCAAAAATTCTGCCATCCAAACAATCGTCACCGTCAAAATCAGCACCGCCCAACTGATAGAGTCTATCCCCAACCAAAGCGCAATAATAAATACTGCGATGGATGCAACCGCTTGGATGCGCGTATTTTTTTGGCGCACCAACATATATAACCATCCTGCCAGCGCATAACTGAGGCTGTTCAAGCGGTTGGTGCTGGTGATGGGGCTATACTCATCCGGATTGATGCGGGCTGTACCTGTTAGGGCATCCATGACCTTTTTACGTTTATCATCTGCCATATTAATGCGCCTCATCTTCTAATGGGGGCAAAAGTGATTCTGAAATGCCTAAAACACGCAAGGCATCGGCTTGCTTTACCCACATTTCTGCCTTATTTTCGGGGGTATCATGGTCATACCCCAGCAAGTGAAGCGCCCCATGCACCACCAACAACGACAAATTATCATTCACATCCTGCCCCACCCTTTCGGCTTGGGCTTTGGCATAGGGATAGGCGATAATCAAATCACCCAAATATGGCGGCTCATCGGGGATGACGATAGGCGGTTCATCGGCGGGAAATGATAAAATATCGGTTGGCGCATCCACCCCACGAAATTGGGCATTGAGCGAGCGCACTTCTTCATCATCGGTGATGACCACCGAGATTTCAGTGCGTGGGTCAACCTCATGCAATTCCAAAACGGTCATCACCGCACGGATGAGGGCTTCATCCGACACGGGGTAATTATCCTCATTTTGAATATCAATGGGTGTCATTGGTTTTATCCACCTCTTTTTTATCGGCAGATTTGCCGTTATCATCGGGCTTTTTTAGACGTGGGACTTCGCGCAACGGCGCATCATCATCATCATCGGATTGGAGTGGCACTGTCACTTTGGGGAGCGATGGTGATGAGGGCGGTTTGGTGGTCACAATGGGCATTTCGCCGGTTGTGCGTTTATCGGGTGTGGTCTCTTTGACAGGAATGGTCATCTCAACCGTCTGGATGGATGTGGGTGGCGTTGGCGCTGGTTTGCGAACACGCGCCACCGCTTCGGCATAATTGATGCGCGGATGGAATACGGCTTGGAGCATCTCCACAAAAATTTTGTGAATCGTCTGCAAGTCGTTCAGGGTCAAACTCGACTCGTTCAATTGACCACTTTTACGCCGTGCCTCAATCACATCACGCACAATTTCTTCAATTTCGCCTTTATTTTTGGGCTGACGCGCCCGCACAGAGGCTTCTGCGCCATCTGCCAACATCATAATCGCCGTTTCGCGGGTTTGGGGCTTGGGACCAGGATAGCGGAAGTCGTTACTATCCACCTGCGAGGCATTGCCATCCGCCAACGCGAGGGCTTGTTGATAAAACACATAGACCTCTTGTGTGCCATGATGCTCACGGATGAAATCTCGAATCCGATTCGGTAGCCGATACTGCTTAGCGAGTTCATCACCACCGATTACATGGCTGATGATAATCTCTGCGCTCCGATAGGGGTCATTCAGCGCGTCATGCGGGTTGCCCATCTCACCTTGATTTTCGGTGAAGAAGGCGGGATTCAACATTTTGCCAATATCATGATATAACGCCGCCACATGAATCAATTGGGCATCTGCGCCGATGGCATTGGCGGCTTGGTCACATAAGTTTGCCACTTGAAGCGAATGTTGATACGTACCAGGGGCTTCTCTCAGCAAGCGTTGTAATAAAGGCTGATTCGGTTGGCTGAGTTCTATCATCTTGAGCGCGGTGGGCAAATTGAAAAGTAACGTGATGATATACATGGCGGCGATGGTGGCGGCGGCGGTGAGAATCCCATTCACAAAGCTATAGATGATGAGCAGGAGCAATTCAGACGTGCGGTTAGGGTCGGTAGAGGTGATGACAAATGAAATCGCCACCGCTATATAGCCCAATGACACCATCCCGCCTGCAAAAAAGAAGCTATTCAGCCTTTCGGAACGGCGGAGTGCCAATGTGCCGATGATGCCCCCAATCAGGACAAGCGCCACATCTTCATAAACACTACCTGTCATCAACCCAACCAGAAATGCGAGTGCAATCACCCCAATAATGGCAATTTGATGCCCCGCAATCGCCACATAAATGAGTGCCAACGCCGCGGCAGGATAAATATAAAATTCACCGCTCAATGCCACCCGCGCCCCACCCAAAATGATGAGGAAAAGCACCGCGAGTAAGGTGAGCAAACGCGGTTCACTATATAACAACGATGGGCGGAAGCGCGAGAGATATAACCCGACCATCACCATCGTGATAATGCTCCCCAAACCCGCGCGGACAGTCTCTTGGAGGCGTTTATCTACGGGGCGTAATAAGCCCAATTGATTGAGGGCTTCATAATCGGATGGGGTAATCACCTGCCCACTCGAAACGACCAGTTGCCCACGCTCGAAAAAGCGGATAACATTGGTCACAGCCTGCCCTGCCTGCCGACGTGCCGATGCAGTAGCATCTTCGTTAATGGTGGCGTTGGCGCGGATTAAATCGCCAACCATATCCACAATCACAGCCGTCTCGCGTTCATCAAAGCGTACACTCACTTGGGTTGGCAATTGTCCGCGTATGCGTGATAAATCACCCGATTGAATTTCACCGCGCATCACCCGTTCCAATACGGCGATACATTCCGCATCCACCTCACGCCATGTTTCATCATCAAAATCTAACAATTGGGTAATGGTCGATCGTTCCAAATCTAAGGCTGTGATATATTCAATATCCTGAAATTGTTGTGTATCCGATGCAAAAGTATCCGCCCGAACATTGGCGATATAATCCAAAATTTGGCGGGCGAGTTCGGCTTGTTGTCGCGCCACCGATGGGTCTGGCGAATAATAAATGGGGCGCACCGCATCTTCCGCACTTTTGCGCCGTTCTGCGGTCAGTGTCTGGCTGACGAAAGAGGTGGTTGTGGGGGAATAAATCATGGTTTGAGCGGTCATGCCCACCTCTAGGGTTGCCACACCACCTTGCGCCACAAAAATATTCTCAAATGCAACGATGAGGGTCGCAATGAATAAAAAAAGTGATGCCGCGCCCACCACAACCAACCGATATAAAATATTTTGGGCGCGGTCTTGGCGGATATTAAACCGCCGTTCCAGCCATTTGGCGAGGAAATCAATCATGATTTTTTTAGCTCAATAACTCTTTGACAATTTGATTCACCAATTTGCCATCTGCCACACCTTTGACCTTCGCCATCACCAATGGCATCACTTTATTCAGGTCTTTGGCGCTTGTAGCACCCGTTTCGGCAATCACCGCCCGCACAATTTCACGGACTTCATCGGGTGTTAATTGCTTGGGCAAAAATTTCTCGATGATGACCAATTCAGCTTTTTCGGCATCAGCAAGGTCGGTTCTGCCACCTTTTTCATATTCGGTGATGCTTTCACGACGTTTTTTCGCCTCTTTTTGCAACACATCCATAATTTCATCGGCGGTCAATTCTTTGCGCGTATCAATTTCGATTTGCTTGACGGCACTTTGCAACAACCGAATCACATCGCGCGTGGCATTATCTTTGCTTTTCATTGCCTCTTTGAGTGCATCATTCAATAAGGTTTTTGGGTCAGACACGTTTCATTTTCTCCTATTATCATGCAACAACCACCGCGCCTTCAATCAGTTGCATCGCCTCATCATATCGTCCCAATTGGGCGGGGATGAGATGATTGGTCAATGGGCGCGGGTGAATCGCTTTCACACGTAAATATGTATCAGTATACCCCACATTGATAAATCCATCAGGGGTTGCCCCCATAACATGCTCCCATAACACGGCTTGTTGCCCACCAATAAAGCGCATGGCATACCGTTTTTGTCCTGCTTCGGCAAGGGCATGTAATGCCGCGCTACGGGCT